>JAUXEL010000008.1 GCA_030620575.1 Fidelibacterota bacterium | reverse complement strand
TCTTAATCTCAATCTCAACCTCAGCCTTAACCTCAGCCTCAATCTCAACCTTAACCTATTAAGAAGATAAAAGGAAAAAGATAAGAATAAATCAACTTTTTCTCTTCACCGTTCATAACTCACGCTCTTATTTTTTCGACCATTCCATCTTCACCCCGACCATTTGGGGTTACGCCGGACAGGTCGGGAATTATTCTGCCCCGATCCTTCGGGGCAGAATAAACTACCCGAAAGGTCATTTCTTTTCTTCCTCAATTTTAACCTTAACCTCAACTTTAATCTCAACCTTAATCTCAACCTTAATCTTAATCTCAATTTTGCAGATATTCTTCTTACCAATTTTATTTTAATGAATTCCTTCTTAAAATATGCTATACTTTAAATTAAGGGAACAAACCGGATTTAACTGCATTTACCGGTATAAATTTTTTTAACGGATAACAAAAGGAGAATAAAATGAGTGAGATGATCAACAATTCAACGAAACGAAAAGGGAAACTGAAAGAGCTTATTTTAAAACTGCATTCCGGAGAATCACAAGATAGTGTTCGTGCCGAACTGATACACGCACTCCGGTCGGTTCCTTATGGTGACGTCATTGAAGTAGAACAGGAACTGATAAATGAAGGCCTGCCGGAATCCGAAGTTCTGAAGCTCTGTGATATTCACTCTGCCGTTTTACATGGGAATATTGATCTACCGGAGTCAGATAAAATACAGCCCGGTCATCCTGTAGATGTGATGCTTAAAGAAAATATTGAATTAAAAAAAGTAACAGCACAGGCTTATGGTGTATTAATGATGGTCGAAAGATCAAGCCATGACAATATTTCCGATAAGATATTAAACCTGAAAACATTCTTTAATAGTCTGTATGATGCCGATAAACATTATCAAAGAAAAGAATATTTATTGTTCCCCTATCTTGAAAAGCTTGAGATTACCGGTCCCCCGACGGTAATGTGGGGTAAACACGATGAAATCCGGAAGATGCTGAAAGACAGTATTGCTTTTCTACAAAAGGAAAATCTCAGCAAAGAAGAGTTAACAGCCACAGCAGAAACTCTCCTTAAACCCGCCTTAAAAGGTATTGATGAGATGGTTATCAAGGAAGAGGAAATCCTGTTTCCTATGGCATTGGACAAATTAAGCAACAGCGATTGGTTTGAGATCAGTCAGCAGTCACTCGAAATTGGTTTTTGTCTCTACGATCCCCCGGTTGAATGGGTTCCGAAAGGAACAGAAAAGCCCGATATCAATGACATTCAGTCCGGAGATGGAAAAATCCAGCTACCCAGCGGCAGTTTTACCGTTGAAGAACTTCAGGCCATTTTAAATACCCTTCCGATTGATATGACCTTTGTGGACAAGGATGATAAAGTAAAATATTTTTCACAAAGCGCCGAACGGATCTTTCAACGCAACAGAGCGATCCTGAACCGGGATGTCCGGCTTTGCCATCCGCCGTCAAGCACCCATGTTGTCGACAAGATCCTAAAAGATTTCAAAAGCGGGGAACGGACCCGTGCGCCATTCTGGATCAATATGGGTAAAATGATAATACACATCGAATATTTTGCCCTTCGAAATAAAAAAGGCGACTATCTTGGTACTCTTGAAGTATCACATGACATTAAACGTTACAAAGATATCGAAGGTGAACGGCGAATATTGTCGTATGAATAACTGAAATATTGTTGAGTTGTTGAGTTGTTGAGTTGTCGAGAAAATGGATAGGTTTAACGGGTGATCTTCTCTGCTTCCTATCTTCCTATCTTCCTATCTTCTTAGCCTCCTAATCTTCCCGGCTTCTTGGCTTCTTTCTGCATTCTTAGCAAATAACAAAAAAGGCGATCAAAGACCGCCTTTTTTTATTTTTATTATTTTGATTATTTCAGCAACGTCATCCGATTCACGGAAATATGTTCACCGGCTGTGATCTTGTAAAAATACACACCGGAATTCAATGCTGCTCCGTCAAAATGCAAACTGTATGAACCCGCTTCGAATCGCCGGTTCGCCAGTATGGCAACGCGCTGACCGCGTGTATTGAATATTTCGATCATTACCTGCTCACTGCGTGGCAAATCAAAACGCAATGTGGTTACCGGATTGAAAGGATTCGGGTAATTCGGGTAAACCGTGAATTCTTCCGGGATAGCCGCAACAACCGTATTAAACGTTACCGTCAAATTAAAGTATACGGTATCAGAGAGTTCGCCAACACCGTTATCGGTGGCGATAAGCATGATGGTGCTGACACCGATATAATCATCTCCCGGGCGAATACGCATTTTCCCGGCCGGAAAACTGTAGTGACGAATTCTAATAGCAGAAGTATCTGGAATAGCGATAAAGGTTAGTACATCATTGGGATTGGGATCGCTGAAAGATGCATAAAGATAAATCGCTTCATCCGACATGGTGGAGGTATCGGGCATGGCTTCAACTACCGGCGGTAAATTAGCTTCCGGAACACCCTCCACTTTATCAACCAGACGAAGTTGGTCGATATAACAGATAATGGTATTCTCGGGATTTTCATCACCGGCTTTAAGATGGAATGAATCATAACTATACGAGGTGCCATCCAGACTTCCTCCTGTCATACCGCCCCATTCACCAAATTGCGCCGGGGCATGCAAATCCCATTCAATCAGCTTCCAGCCAATCCAATCTACCGTATACCAGGATGAAACCTCAAACAGGTTTCCGCTGGCACTGCTGCGTTCGCGCATACAGAAACGAAATTGATATCCCGAACCGTCGCCAAATATGTACGCTTGCATATTTTTCGAGGTGTCCAATCCGGTTACGGCATTTAGCTCTGCAGAATAAATTCGTGCAAACCAGTTTGATATATCCGGCACACAAATTATCCGCAGTGCCTGGTTATCGGAACCAAAGCCCGGAACATAGTTGCTTGTAGTAAATGCAGTTGAGGACTCTGAATCATTAATACCGGATGTGGAGCCACTGTAACCCGGCCGATACCAAGCGTAGGTTCCGGTGAAATTATCAATGTTTTGACGGCTCGCATAATAAGAATTATCAGATGTAAAACTGAAACTGGTATAGGTTGTCGTGTTCCCCGCTGTATCGGCTATACCCTCTTCCATATCCAGTGTAATAACATCATTAGATGACAACAGAGAATTCGTTTTTACGGTGACATGGGTCCGGTTATCTGCAGCATCAAAAGCAGAATAACTTGGATAGACCATATAGCCGGCATAGTAAAATGTAAATTTATCACTTAGGCTACCATGATCAACCAATTCATCAAACATAAATGAAAATGGAGCATCTGTATCAACATTAACGGCACTTGCTGTTGGTGTGCTGCTGATTATGATCGGTGCTTCTTCATCTGCTCCCGAAATTGTAAAACTAAGCAAGAACGCATCGCCCGCGGTGCCGTCACCGTTGCCGTCAATTCGCAATCCGACCTGATCGGTAGTTGAATCGCCAAGGGTTACAGTATATGTTTCATTAAACTGCCAGGAAGCAGATATGTTCAATACAAGATGGTCGTCTTTCACCCAGGTTGGATTATCCCAACTTAATCCAAGGTTACTTATTTCCGGATCAATGGAAAGATGTTCGGCAATACTTGCAGGATCCATGCTTTTATTAAACGTTAGCTCCACAACTTGATTATTGGGAACATCTATTGCACCGGCAGAAGGAATATGACTGACAACAATCGGCGGTTTTGTGGATAAAATATCTGTAGAGACTACGCTGGAGAGCGGTGATTCGATCCAATAGCGACTGCACATGGATACCGCATAATAGTATTTGTCATCATTTTGCTGTAACCCGTCAAAGGTGATCTCATAATCAAAGGTGGAATCGGCATAAATAATTTTCATGATCTCATCGGCATCAACATCTATGCCGGCATCTTTTGCGCGGTATATGACAAACCATTGTGGTTCACTGACACTGCCGTCCGGGTTAATAGTCAGAGTATAGGATGTGTCGTTGTGTTTGACCCAATTAACGGTCGGAGCCGGCGGTACAGTATTGTTTAAAAATGGATAGGACGGGTGTTTTGTTGTAGATGCAAATACCGTGTGCGAGCTTTCTTCGGCATATTTTGAATCTTTCCAGCTGCCGTAAGAAAAAAATTGAAATCCCTGTACCCAGGGAATGGTACGGTTTTTTTCTACAATATCTTTATGGGGGGCCCAGCCACTTAGAAGGTAAGAAGGCGGACCCGCCGAGTAGAATCGTCCCGCAGCAATACCTTCAGTAATATTGGGACCCCAATCCGATAATAGATGGCTGTATAATTCCACGCCACTCAGCCAATGATAATTCATGGGGGTTAACAGGTCAACCCAGCCTTCATTAAACCAGCGGGCAGCATCCTGAAATACAGTATAATAACCGTTCCAGCCGGCATCTTTGTAACGTCCCAATGCTGCCGGAGAGACTTTTACCCAAGGTTTCATTGTTTGAACCGTATCATGCACGGCTTTAATAAATACATTGGTAGCTCCGCGACGCCAGTCAGCCCAAGAAGCAAATTTTACACCCGGTGTTGCATCCGGATAAAGATCCGTACTATCCGGAATTCCCCCGCTTTCGGGGTGGTTAATATCAAAAATATAACGATTGCTTGCGGTATTTTCCATTGGAGCGTTCATAGATCGTGCGTCCGCTTCACGGCGCTGTAAATATTCTTCCATACCCGGTGGCAATACACCGTCCGGGAGATCATTTTCTTCTGCATATTGAGCAAAAAGAATACTTGCTTCGCTATTATCATATTCATTCCAGCGCACATAGTCGAAATGGATACCGTCAATATCGTAATTATTCACAATTTCCGCGGCGAGATTTACGGTATAATCGCGCACGGCTTTCAGTCCGGGTGACAGCGCACGATGACTTTCCATTGCATGGTCAGACCCATCACGGCAAACCCAATCGGGATGAGCTTGCGCGGGGGCACCTTCAATGGTGCTTGATGCCGCAAAGGTATTAAACCAGGCATGGAGTTCCAGCCCGCGTTTGTGTGCTTCCTCTACAGCATATTCCAGAGGATCATATCCCGGATCACTGTATCCCAGGTAGGAGCCCCAGGGTTCAATAGCAGAGGGGTAATAAGCGGTTCCGCCCTGACGTACATGCCATAAAACCGCGTTCATACCGGCTTCAACGTGCTTGTCAAGAATATCACGGGTACGGGCTTGTAGTGCTTCTGCAGACAAACTTCCGGAATACTGATGCCATGTAATGGACCAGGTTGCTCTGAATTCCCGGTTATTGGTCGCCGTCAGCATGCCGCTGAATAAACTTATCAATAAAAATACACTTAGTATTTTTTTCATTTTTTGCTCCTACTTATATAAATAATATTTTTTTGACATTTCCCGAAATGCTTTAACATCCCGCTCGAATAGCGGTTTAATATCATCAAATTTATAATTTTTACTGAATGTTAAGCGAATTTCATCTGTACCGCATACTCTGTCAAACATTCTCCAGCGGTTTTTTCCCATTTCAAACAGATCATATTCGGGATAAAGTTTATGATGAACTTCCATAAAACGGAATTGCAGATATAATAATTCAACTTTTTTAAAATCGGTGATATGGACTTGTACTCCCTGTACATCCTTTCCTTTATCGGCACCGTAATAAGGCCGATAAAAAACAGGTCGGAAAATAACGCCCGCAAGTCCGAGTTTATTCATTTCTGTTGCTAATTCCTGTGCGTCTATCCATTTTGCGGCATAGCATTTAAAAGGCGTGGTATATCCAATACCGATGTTTATCTTATATAATTCACCCAGTACACCGGTGGCAACATAATACGGCGGTGTGGATCCTTCGGGAATATGCGGAGATGAAGGGACCCAGGATAAACCCGTATCTTTGAAAGACATCCTGCGTTTCCAGCCTTTCATCGGAACAACGGTTAAATCACATTTAACACCGTCTGTAAGCAAACCTTCTTCATTATAAACCTGCGCCAATTCACCAATAGTCAGTCCGTGTACGTAAGGAATCTTGTAGGCACTTACACCGGAATGAAAACCGTCTTTCACGGTCGCACCTTCAACGATATTTCCCGTTAAAGGATTGGGGCGATCCAACACTACAAATTCTTTGCTGTATTCGGCCGCGGCTTCCATGCAATATCCCATGGTGCTGATATAGGTATAAGACCTGCATCCGATATCCTGGATATCAATAACCAGGACATCGATATCTTTGAGCGACTCTTCTGTCGGGCGGCGGGTTTTTCCATAAAGAGAATAAACCGGAATTCCGGTTACCGGATCGATAGTATTGGCTACCTTTTCACCGCCTGGATAGTTTCCGCGCACGCCATGCTCAGGTCCGTATAAAGCGACTAAATCAACATCGGGAGATTCATGCAGAATATCAACCGTCGATTTTAAATACCTGTTAACACCGGTAGGATTGGTTATTAAACCAACGCGTTTGCCTTTCAGTATATCAAAATCATTTTCTTCCAATATGTCTATGCCTAATCTTACATTGGGCGATATCCCTCCGGCATATATCATACTTGTTATCATTACAATAAGCAGTCCAAAAAATATAGGTGATTTTCGCATATTATCATTCTCTCTTTTAGTCACTTGTTTTTGTATAAGTGATTTTCGCACGGGGATGCCCAACAAGAGTAATAGTATTGTCATTCCATATATAATATGTTTGACTATCGCGGATATTCAATATCAGAGTGTCATTATGCAGGGTATATATTCCGTCATTTTTCTGTCCGAAAGTACTTGTTACTGCTTTTCCGTCTTCATATAACGTCAATTCGAACAAATCAATAAATTCCTGAGGCTGACTTTTCCATTCATTATTATATTCGGCATATATCGCATAATATGAACACTGCCAAATACCTGAAAGTTTCTTATAATCGCTACATCCGGTAAAAATAACAGAAAGAATTAGTATTACAATAAGTATACGTTTCATGCTAAGACTCCTTAGATTTTAATAAAGATTTTTTTGTTATACAAAATAAGTGAAATAGCCCAGAATATGGTAATGGTTGTCAAAGCAAAAAGCAGTGAGGCATCTATCTGACTAAAATTTGCCAGCGGCATAAAAACCTTCGCAAAGAGCCAGGATTTAGTACTGACCAGCACGCCGTCCATGGGAATCCATTTAATATAAGCAAGGAGTTTAGCGTAAATGGAGGATAACACAAAAATAAAGAGCGGGTTTGAGCCAAATACTACAAAAGGTTTTGTCGCGCTTTTCCAACCCAATATATCAATAAACAGAATTGAAACAGCAAGGAAAAGCATTGCCCAACCAGCCATTAAAACAACGTATGAACTGCTCCATATCGGTTTATTGATCGGGAAAAATTGTCCCCACAGTAAACCTATCAAAATAAAAGCTACTGCCGGAATAAGCATTTTTTTAACCAGTTCTTTTTTGTTCGTTGTTTTGAGGATAAGCATTCCGGTAAAATATCCAATAATGGTGGTTACAATAGCCGGCAGCGTACTTAGCAGTCCTTCCGGGTCAAAGGCAATACGCGCACCCATGCTGTCGCGATAGCCGTGATATATATGACCATCTCCCAAAATAGCGAGGTCAAATTTCCGGACAAGTACATCTTCTATGCCATAACCGCCGGTGGTTGTAAGGAGAATCCAATAGCCGACCAGAATAGCGGCGGAAATCCAGATCACGGTCTTTTTATTAAATTTTAATACGAGCAAAGATGCAAAAAGGTAGCACAGAGCGATCCGCGGCAATACCCCGACCAAACGCCATGTTCCAAAAAGATTATTAACGATCTCTCCAAATGTTTCACCTGAAACGGGACGGATAAAGTTTAATAAAATTCCCAACCCGAAAATGATCAACGTACGTTTGATTATCTTTTTTGTAGCCGCCTTATTTAATTTATAATCGTATTTCCGGAATGCGAATGCCATGGCAACACCCACAATAAATAAAAAAAAGGGGAATACAAAATCTGTGGGGGTCCACCCATGCCATGCGGCATGCTTTAAGGGCGGATATATAGCTCCCCAGCTTCCCGGATTATTTACTAAGATCATTAAAGCAATCGTTGCACCCCGAAAGACATCCAGTGCAATAAGTCGTTTTGTTTCTGTCATGATATCCCTCATAGTTTAGTATTACTATTTAGTAAAGAAACGGTCTGTCTTTTCCCTGCTAATGTAATCAAAAATTGCGTTTGTGTCAATTCAATTACAAGGGAAAAACCGGGCAAAATACCGAAAATACCAAGATTTAATTCAAAAACTTGCCCCAAGTTTTTTCACAATTATTACACCTATATTTTGATAATTCCTTTTATTTACGTTGTTCTTTTAAAAACTTGCCCCAAGTTTTTTTTAACATTCTGTGTTTGTTGTCACATTATTTTCGCTAAAATAATGAAAATACATCAAGAAAACTTGGCTCAAGTTTTTTATGGCTTTAATGGCTGTATTATAAAAGAAAACAAGATAAATAAAGGCAAAAAGAGTAAAACTTGCCCCAAGTTTACAAGTTTTATAAAAAAACCCATCTGCCAAATGGTGGATGGGGTTTTTATTATTATTTAGAATGTTAAAATTCGTTTAAAGTAGAGACCCTGCTGCCGTTAAGCCGGCCATTACAATAGCGACCATGGTCATAAGCTTGATCAAAATATTCAAACTCGGACCGGAGGTATCTTTGAACGGATCACCAACGGTATCACCGACAATTGCAGCTTTATGTGCTTCAGAGCCTTTTCCTCCATGTGCACCAGCTTCAATGTATTTTTTGGCATTGTCCCATGAACCGCCGGCATTGGCCATAAAAATAGCCAACACAAATCCGGAAGACAACACACCGGTTAATAATCCCATAACGCCGGAAACGCCAAATATCAATCCGACAACGATCGGAGTAATAATTGCCAGAAGTGACGGTAATAACATTTCACGTTGAGCGCCTTTTGTTGAGATTTCAACACATCGTGCATAATCGGGTTCTGTTTCTCCCGTCAGGATTCCCTTGATTTCCCGGAACTGACGGCGGACTTCATCCACCATCGCACTCGCAGCACGACCAACAGCATTCATGGTTAAACCACAGAATACAAATGCCATCATCGCGCCAATAAACATACCCATCAATACTTTTGGATTCATTAAAGTAACATCGTAATACGTCATAAAATCAGAAAGAGTTGCAGTTGCCGTAGGAATAATTTTTTCTTCTACATGTATTGTTGTTTCGCCAAGGCGTATTAATCCAATTTTAATTTCTTCAATATAAGAAGCAAGTAAAGCAAGAGCAGTTAACGCGGCAGAACCGATAGCAAAACCTTTTCCGGTTGCGGCAGTTGTGTTTCCCAAAGAATCAAGAGCATCTGTCCGTTTGCGAACTTCTTCTCCCAATCCGGCCATTTCGGCGTTTCCGCCTGCATTATCAGCAATCGGACCGTAAGCATCTGTAGCAAGAGTAATACCCAGAGTTGAAAGCATACCCACAGCGGCAATACCTATACCGTAAAGGCCCATTGACATGTTGGCGAAATCCCATCCCGCAGAAGCCAGGTAAGCAAGAATTGTACCAACAACAATAGTCAATACAGGAAAAGCGGTTGAAAGCATACCGGTTCCGATACCGTTAATAATAACAGTAGCAGCACCTGTTTCAGTTTGCTTGGCAATATTTCTCGTCGGCTTATATGCCGCTGATGTAAAATATTCCGTTTCTTTTCCAATTGCCCAACCTGTGATCAAGCCGACAATAATTGACATCCAAACACCAACATAGTTTTGAATTCCAAGAGCTTTCAAAATAAAGAACGACAGGATCATGATAAGAATGGAGCTTAGATTGGTTCCACGTCCCAAAGCGGACAGTAATGTTTTCTGTGTTGCGTTTTCTTTGGTTTTTACGGCAAAAATACCGACGATTGAAAGCAGTGTTCCGACAGCACCAATGATCATGGGAGCAAATACGGCTGAGACCTGCATATTGGTTTCTCCAGGTTTCATAAATGCGGCGGCACCCAGTGCGGCAGTTGCTAAAATTGAACCTGCATAAGATTCATAAAGGTCCGCACCCATACCGGCGACATCACCTACATTATCGCCTACATTATCGGCAATCGTTGCGGGGTTACGGGGATCATCTTCAGGAATACCGGCTTCGATCTTACCAACAAGATCGGCACCAACATCTGCAGCTTTTGTAAAAATACCACCACCAACGCGGGCAAATAAAGCCTGAGTTGAAGCACCCATTCCAAAAGTCAGCATCGTTGTAGTAATAATTGCCATATTATGAGCTTTATCACCGGAATCAATAAATATATTTAAAACAATATACCAAGCTGAAATATCTAAAAGAGCCAAACCAACAACAACCAATCCCATAACAGCGCCGGAACGGAAAGCAACTTGTAATCCTTTATTCAGGGAGTCGCGGGCAGCATTCGCTGTACGGGCTGATGCATAGGTTGCAGTTTTCATGCCGAAAAAACCGGCCAGGCCGGAAAAGAAGCCACCGGTTAGAAATGCGAATGGAACCCATGTGTTTTGTACATTCCAAACAAAAGCCATTAAAACAAAGAGAATTGTTAAAACAATAAAAACAATGATAACAATCTTGTATTGCTGTTTTAAATATGCCATCGCACCCTTCCGAACGTGTTCTGCAATTGCGATCATTTTAGGCGTTCCTTCAGACTTTTTCATCATCTGTTTAAAGAACATCCATGCAAATGCCAATGCTATTATTGCGGTAGCCGGAACGATCCAGAATAAGATATTTTGGACTCCTAACATGCTTCCTCCTTTATTTGTTCATATGTCAATAGCCGAAATAATAAGTATATCATTCCGTTTTTTCAAGTTTTTTCGGACCTAATTTTCCAATATTATATTTTCAGGCAAAACAGGTGTGAACTTGCTTTGAACTTTCAGCAATCTGATAACATCGATCAGCAGATCTTTTGTTCCGGATAATATACTTAAGTATAACACAGAATTACGTGTATTGGTTACACCATGTTTAATGCGCCTTACTTGATTTTTTTGATACTGCGCGATGTCTTCCAAAAGGGCTTCCTGGGCACGTTTTATGGGTTCTTTCTGTTTGAAATCCTGAGTTTTAACCATATTACAAACTGTTCCAAAAATACCATTAACTTTTGTATACAGGGTTGTAAGTTCTTCATGCTGTTCGGGATTTGTACCGCAGTGATTATTATCAATATGTTCATAACAGGCACAAATAATTTGATCCAGACTGTGTGAAAATTCCCGTATATAATGTAGCATCTGCAGGTAAAAATGGCCGTACTCTAAAGATTCTTCTTCTATATCGCGTAAACGAACAGTAAACTGATTCTTTCGATTTTTAGTATCCAGCAAAAGATTTTTTACCTGTTCTTTCATTTTTTTCAGTTCTCTTTTGTCTTCTTTATACAGGGATTCAATGGTATTCTCCAGCATTCCGGGGACAATATCCAGGATCTTGCTCGTAAAATTATTACATAAAGCAAAAATATCGTCTTCTTCATTTTCCCATATAATTGTTTTTTCTTCTTTTTCTTTTTTGCTAAAATTCCGGTAGGTCTTTATTAATAGAAAAATTGCGAGTATAAATAAAGCGACAATTGCATATATTCCCCCAAAATCAATGAGAACAGCAAAGATCATTGCAACGGTAAAAGCTATAATTGCTGTCATAAACCACCCGGCAATAACCGTAAAAACACCCGTAATGCGATATACTGCACTTTCTCTTCCCCATGCGCGATCTGCCAGTGTGGTTCCCATTGAAACCATAAATGTAACATAAGTTGTTGAAAGCGGTAACCCCAATGATGTACCCAGTGCGATCAGGCTACTGGCAACTGTCAAATTCATTGAGGCGCGGATCATGTCAAAGGATTGCGCTTCAGTAGCTGAAGACGTTACCGGGCGCGAAAAGCGTACATTGACCATGTTGCGAACATGTACAGGAACATGGCGTTGTATAAAATAATTAAACGATACCGCAGCCCTAACCAGTGAACGGGATAAGGCAGTCGAACCAAAGCGCTCGTTTCCTGCGCCGTGACGGGCTATATTTAGTTCTGTTTTACTTACATGACGTGACTTTTTAGATGTCCACAGTGTAACAACCATGATCAATCCGGCAATAAGAAGCATATATGTCTCTGTTTGAACCTTCCCGGATAAAAAAGCCATTGAGAAAGTGCCGGGATCAGCTCCCGGAACCGCCGCAAATGCCTGATAAGATTTTAATCCGGCAAGGGGAACACCAATAAAGTTTACCAGATCGTTGCCTGCAAATGCAAATGCAAGCGCAAAGGTGCCAACAAGAATTATCATACGGGAAATATTGACCTTAAAGATCCATCGAAAAATCTGGATAATGATGCTCCAGCCAAGAAAAGATAAGCCAAGAATCAACCAGGTATTCATTTGGATCCATTCTTTGGCCTCTGCGGTCATAAACGATGACCCTTTTGCGCCTTTAATAAGGATAAAATAGGTGATGATCGCAATGCAAAAACCACCCCAAATCGCACCATAGCGCTTAAGTCTTTTTTCATATTTAAAGGTAAAGACCAGCCGGGTAAAAAACTGCACCACAGCACCAACCGTGAAAGCAATAATTACCGAAAGCAAAATACCTGCAATAATTGCCAATGCTTTGTCAGAATTAATATATTTGGATAAATCACCCAGAGTTTCTATTGGATTCCGGCCAATTTTCAATATAGACATTGCAACCGCAGCACCCAATAATTCAAACACGATCGAAACCGTTGTGGATGTTGGTAGTGCAAGAGAATTATACGCGTCCAATAAAATAATATCCGTTAACATTACAGCTAAGTAAATGATCATGATCTCAGAAAAGAAAAATTCCTGGGGGTGAAAAATACCTTTACGTGCCACTTCCATCATGCCGCTGGAAAATGTAGCACCGATAAAGATACCTGCACTCGCAATGGTCATAATGATCCAATGTTTAGCTGCACGTGCACCGCGTGCGGAATTAAGAAAATTTACAGCATCATTGGTAACACCAACAACAAGATCAGATGCTGCCAGAAAGATCAATATGATCACCATTATCAAGTAAATTGACATTTTTTCTCTCCTATATGACTTTGAATTTAATATACGAAACACATACTACAAAGTAGTTTTTATAAAAAGCGAAGAAGCGCTATTGGAATAACGCTTCTCCTGAAAGACACTGTTGTGACAGCAACTATTTAAAATCTTCCGTTTTCATCCAACCAAGACCAATCCAGTAGCCAGTTTACGGTATCAAAAGCACCTTTAAAGTTTACTGTTTCAAAAAAATCATCAACAATAACTTCATCTACATTTTGGAAAAGAGGACCGCCACTTGCAGGCAATACAGTTACGCTACCATCAGCAGCATCTTCACGACCAACAGCTCCGATAATAACTGCTGTATCAATAGCCGTTAGCCCGTAATCACTTTTAAATTGACCTGCTTTACAATTATAAATGATATTATTGGGTGAAAAATATAGATAATCGGGACTGGTACCGGGCGTTGTAGTGATCAATGCTAATGTGGGATTATCGGTAATGCGAACACCATATTCTTTACCGTCAACAATGATCATATTACGGAAATCACCGCCCGTTCCTTCGCGAAGACGAATGACTTGATCGTTATCAGCTACAACGTTGGTATCGCCGGACCCAATGATGGTGACGTTAGAGAATTTGGGATGTGAGCGGGGTTGTTTATCCATGTTTGAACCATCGTTGTCCATCTCAAACCCCCGGTTACCATCTTCATTTCCAATCATAACAAAGAGGTATTGGCCGCGGCCTTGATAACCAAGATCGGTATCAAAAGCATCATCGCCAACGAATAATACGGAGCAGTATTTAAGGTCAACGGTACCACCGAACATTTCAAAACCATCGTCAAGATTGTATGCAACTTCACAGTATTCTATTGTTGTTCCGTTACCAACACCAGCTAAAGTAATACCATTGATTTCGTTATCCTGACCAATAGAACGACCACCGTACCAAACACGAACATACTTTAATATTCCGCTGTTATCGGCAGCATTATTTCCACCATAAGGAACGCCAACTAAGCCTTCAACAAATGCTTCACCACCGGATTTATTGATAGGTGCCTTACCTAATATAATAATTCCGCCCCATGAACCGCGATTTTTTAAATCGTCCGGCAAATTCGAGGTAAACGTAATAGGTGCTGTTGCCGCTCCTTCGGCAATAATAGTAGCACCACGTTTGATAACCAGACACGGTGCCAAACCTTCACCGTCATCCGGAAGAGCTTCGATCGTTGTACCTGCTTCAATGGTAAGGGTAACACCGGAATCAACAAAGGTTTGTCCGGCAAGTAAAATAGTATCTGCTGCATACAGGATCAGGTCTTCAGTGATGTTTCCATCAAGAACAACATTATACCCGGGATAGGTTGTGCCGTTGTTGTCGCCACCGCCACTAAATAAATCGCAACCGGTCAATGTCAGGAACACTGCCAATATGGCAATACTAATAAAGTATGTCTTTTTCATTTTCATCTCCTTTTGTTTTGGGTTTTTTATTAAAACACATACTGTATATTTATGCTATATCTTAATCCGGGCTGATATTCACGTGACGCATAGAAGCTCTCATTTGTATCAAAAATGCCATATCGTACAGCTGAATTCAAGAGGTTGTTTACCTTTATGTTAAATTTTATATTTTTTAACTTTTTGCTAATGGTCATGTTCAGTGAATGAAAAGGCAGTTCATATTCATTGGGTATAGATCCACTGCCTAATGCAGACAAACGCTTGCTGTAAATATTATAGGCCAATGCGGCGTTCCATCCGTTCATTCCGGTGTAACTGATGCCGGCATTTGCCATGATATTTGATTGCCCTTGCAATGGTCGTTTTAATGTGGTTGAATTGTTTTGTATGGTCACACCGTTAAAAAGGGTAATTATATCATTCGCCTGCACTTCTGATTGACTAAGAGTACAGTTAAAAATCAGCATAAGGCGACCGGTATTTTTATCTATCACGGGTATTTGATTTCGAATGTCAATTTCAATCCCCTGCGTATTTGCATACAATGCATTCTGATAGGTCAAATAGGATTCATCTGCGGTTTCAATCTGTGATATTTCTATCGGGTTGATAAAATTTTTATGAAAAACACCTACAGCTATTAATTCTCCAATGCCATGATACCATTCATAGCGAAAATCGTAATTATAAATATCTGTTGTCTTTAGATAGGGATAACCAACAACCGCACTACCTCCATAGAATTGCTGAAATTCAAATGGTGCAATCTCGCGGAATTCCGGACGGGCTACCGTTTTACTGTAAGACAAGCGCAATTTCATGCTTTGTGTAATTTCATAATTAAGGTTTATGCTGGGTAATATCTCATTTTCACGGATGCTCGCTTCAACAGGTGTTAAACCGTTATTTATTAGTGGACTGGTGTAACGTGTGTTGGTAACTGGATTATAGGGTACAAGATCAAGATTGTAATATTCATAACGAAATCCGCCAATAAAACGAAATCGGTTTAATTGTGCCCAGCAATTGAATCCCAACGGGATATCAGTCATTACATATCCGGCAACAATCTGTTCACTGGCCCAATAAGCATTCCGAGAAGCCATATCGGTTGATTCAAGAAGGATCAATCCTTTTTCGTCCTCTGATGCTACATAATTGGAATCTTGAAAAACTGCTCCAAAATTATCCCTTACTATACGAATAAGTTCAGCGGGCCATGCCCCATCAGAATATTCATGATAAAAATTTCGTTTCCCAAAGTTACGGTCTTTATATTGAAACCGTCCACCAATCTTACATTTGTATAATTCACCCAGATCATCCTTTAAAGATGTTTTATAATTAACATCAACATTGGCATTACGATCATTGCCTTCCGTAAAATAACGTTGCCCGGCCTTTGCGCTGGAACGTGCAACTTCATAATAGCCACCGGAAGAAATATATTTATAATTATGGTTCTTTACATCCGGCTCATTTAATAATGCAATTCCGGCATTCCCCGCCCATTCCAGTCTGCTATTTATCCTGTCTTCAAAAATATGTTTTCCGGTTAATGTTCCGTTTAGAATACTTTTCCCTGCATAGTATTCTCTAATATATATTCCATTTTCGTCTAAATTGGGGGTTTTCCCCTGACCAATGGTCAAGGATGATTCGGAATTATGCGTATATAAACCATATAATTTAATTTTATGTTTATCTCGCAATTTAAAACCGGTGCTGGCACTCACACTCATATTGGTGGAATATGCACTTTTTTGGTTATCAATGTCGGTACGTGTTATAATACTATTATCCGAAACAGCATATCGACGATATAGCTTTTCCTTGTAGGAGTAACTGTTCGAAAAATTAATATTGGTATAAAAACCATATTCAAAATCAGGGGAAACAATATAGCGATTACCATAATTTACACCAAAAGAAAGCGGTTGTCCAATACGTGCCGAACGTATCGTAAAATCACTGTCAAAGCTCTTGCCATATTCTCCAAGTCGGACCTTCCATTCACTGTAAGTATATCCGGGTAAGGGAGACCATTTGCTTAACATTATGTCTTCCGGAATTTCATCCGGAATTGTGCGTGTCTTATCATCGAATCCGAAATAATCGAGAGAACCCTGTGTGCCGACACAGTAATTGGCATGTAAAAAACCGGATTCCCCGCTAAGTCCAAATTTTGCGTTTAATATACGGGTATCGGGATAAGCTTTTGTTTTAATATTTATCGCACCGCCGGCAAATACTCCCGGCAGATCCGGAGTATAAGTTTTATATGCTGTAATACTTTCCAGAATTCCGGTCGTAAAGAGATCCAATGGGATACTTTTCTTTTCCGGTTCCGGGCTGGGAATAGGTACACCGTTCATAGCAGTGGAAACATGGCGATCACTTAAGCCACGAATTGATACATATTTACCGTCCCGTACGGAAACACCTGTAATGCGTTTTATTGCATCAGCTGCATTGCTATCTCCCGATTTAGACATCTGATCTGCGGAGATGCCATCCTGAATCTTATCGCTTTTCTTTTGTTCTGAAAGGAGAAAAATATCCGTATTTGCTTTCATCTTTGCCTGAACAATAACTTCATTCAAATTCATAACTGACGATATTAATGTTATGTTAATCTGTTTATAATCGCTTGTTGAAATAGATATATTGCTAACCTCTGCGGATTCATAGCCAACATAGGTAACTTGTAATTGATAGAGTCCCAATGGCAGACCAGAAATATAATAATATCCGTCCAGATCAGTGGCAGATCCATAAACTGTTCCTCGAATAATCACGTTAGCACCAATTAAGGGTTCTCCGGTCTTTTGATCAATAACCTGTCCAGTAATCTTCCCGTTATTTTCATTCGCAAATAAAAAAGCCGTCAACAACATGACGGCAAAAATAGCAAACAGCATCTTGATCGACGCTGACGGCTTCGTGAACTTTCGATAAGACGCATTTGCAACTGTTTGTCTTTTCTGTCGCATGTGTTTTTCTCCTTCTGTCTGTCTTTCTCTACACATATAAAAATGCCGTCAACATGTGACGGCAATATATAAATCAAATAAATAACGTTGATAACGATAAAAGCATCAACGAAGGATTCTTCACCCGTCGTTTTTTCTTTCGTTTACGTAATTGGTTGTTTGGCTTAAACATAGTACAACCTTATTCTTGCCTTTCATTTTTGAATCAAATCATGTTTTAAACTGAAAGAATATAATGAAATATTTACACAATACAATAATATTTTTATATTTTTTTGCTTAATATTCACATCCTATCCATTTATTATTACTTGATTTATGGAAATATTAAAATAAGAATAAAATTACTTTGGGAAAAGAAAAGCCGGAAAAACCGGCTTATATATTTAATTCTTTTGTATGCCTAAATATCCAGTTTATACCCTACGCCGCGTACATTTTTTACCAAATCGGCATACGGTTCTAATTTTTCGCGCAAGTGCTTAATGTGCACATCTACAGTATGATCCACAACGATCTTTTCGCGGCCCCATAATTTATACAAAATTTCCTCGCGTTTAAGGACATTCCCGTTTTTCTCGGCCAACATTTTTAGGATACGGTATTCTGTTGGAGTTAAGGGTGCAACCTTGCCGTCGACTTTGACTTCGTAGCGGTCAATATCAATAATAATTTTGTCGTTGATATTAATTTCATTTTTAGGTGCGGCCGCCTGTATTTTTCCCCGGCGCAGAATGGTCTTAACGCGAACAGTAAGTTCCTTGGGTGAAAAGGGCTTCTTTACATAATCGTCAGCACCCAACTCCAGACCCAAAATAGTATCGGTTTCATCAATACGTCCGGATAAAATAATAATTGACATATTGTCGTATTTATTATCACGTCGCAACTCTTTACATAAATCCATTCCATCTACATCCGGCAACATAAGGTCTAATATCGTCAAGTCCGGAATGGTATTTTTAAGAAATTCCAGATAATCGTGACCGTTAGAAAAACTGGCGACCTGAAAGCCCGATTTTTTTAAATGAATACTGGTTAATTCAAGAATGCTTTTTTCATCATCAACTACTGCAATTAGTTCATTCATGCTATCCCTATTTACCTTTAATGTTGCTTTAATATAGATGATTCTTACATAAATTAAAATATATTTTTAATTCATTTTCATTTTACTGATTTTTAAAATATCCTCCGCTAAAAGCGGATTTAAGGGCCGATGATCGTCTAATGCCCTTTCTACCGATGCGGTAATCTCCGGAAAAGATATTTCCCCTTTTAAAAATCGATAAACAGCTTGCTCGTTTGCAACGTTAAATACTGCAGGATAGGTCTCTCCTTGTTTCAATACCTGACGTGCTAATGCGAGAGATGGGAAACGGGTATTATCCGGCTGTTCAAAATGCAGTGTCGCAATTTCCGTTAGATCCAATCGCGGCCAATCACTTGGTAAATGCTCGGGATAACTTAATGCGTATTGAATGGGGATCTTCATATCAGGAATTCCCAGCTGAGCTTTTATGGAACCATCGTTAAATTGTACCATGCTGTGGATAATGGATTCCGGATGGATCACGATATCAATGCGGGATGCATCCAGATGAAAAAGATGATATGCTTCGATAAGTTCAAGGCCCTTGTTGATCATGGTCGCTGAATCAATAGTGATTTTTGCTCCCATTGACCAATTGGGATGTTTAAGTGCTTCTTCCGGCGTTATCATATCAAAAGTTGACAATTCCCGGCGTAAAAACGGTCCCCCGGAACCTGTGAGAATAATTTTTTCTACATTGGATCCTGATTCCCCTGCAAGGCATTGCCATATGGCGGAATGTTCACTGTCCACCGGGAATATCTTCGCGCCAGTTTCTGCACAAATATTGTTGATCAGCGCACCGGCCATAACCAGACTTTCTTTATTGCTAAGTGCGACATCACGTCCTTTTTTGACTGCCGCAATGGTGGGTTGCATACCGGCAATACCAACAATCGCGTTCAATACCACATTTACTTCAATATCCCGGGAAATATCCACTATGGCCGTATATCCGGCCGCGCAGGTAATGCCTGTACCGGAAAGTCCCTTACACAGAACATCATATTTTTTCTCATCCCCAATAACTACCGTGTGCGGCATATAGGTTTTTGCTTGTTTAATTAAAACATCCACCTGTGTGTTTGCTGTCATGTATGTAATTGAAAAACGTTCCGGATGGGCGTCTATTACACGGAGAACATTTTTTCCGATAGAGCCGGTTGAACCTAATAATCCTATTGTTTTCATAATTTATTCCAGGTTAAGTGTCCATGAAAGATTGGCAGAAAACATATCACGCGTAGTCATAAATAAAATATTTCCGTAAGGGCTCCGGAATTCAATTTTCGGTACAACTGTATAAACCCGTTCATCCAGAGCACTTACAATATCGCCGCTATGGATCTGATGATGTTGCAAACTGAGATCTACGCCGGCAGCTACAACGATCTTTTTCCATGTTTTACCCAACATAGCATCAATACCGACAATCAGGTTGCCATAACCCGGAGTCCTGTAATTCCGCACCGAGCCTGTAAACGCATACCAAAAGGATGTTCGTTCCGGAAACATATTACGGATACCGATACCAAGCTGTACCGTGCTTAATGCTTCATTAAATACATTGTCTTTTGATGCTCCGATGCTGCCCTGAAAATGATAGACATTCCCGAAAGGAATACTTAATGAAATCATTGGTAATAACTGCTGTTGATAGGAATTGTATCCTATCCCGATATTTACGGAAGGAGTATTATATGAAACCGGCGCCGAAAACATATTCAATTGACGCATTAATAAAGATGCATCAGGTTCTGTCTCCGCAGAGCATATATATAAAAGGCCCGCAGTTAATATCAGGATGTGAGTAATTATTTTCATATTGAAAAGAAATAAAAAACCGGCGCAAATACAAGATATTATTTTTGCCGGTTATTGTTGAAAATTTAGCTTATTTTGATTTTTTTAATTCTTCTAAAATAAGTTCTGTTATATCGTGACTGTCATCAGCATATACAATGGTCCCCTTGGATGCGTCAAATACAAAGGCATAACCTTTTTCCTTGCCAACGCGTTTCAGGGTTTCATTAATCTTGTCTAATACCGGGCCCAGATATTCGCTTTCTTTCTTATAGATTTCGCCATCTTGACCGAATTTTTCCATTTGATATGTCTGCAGTTGGCGTTCTTTATCCATAATTTCTTTTTGTTTCTGGCTTTTCCAGGCATCAGAGCTGACAAGTTTCCGTTTTTCATAATTTTCGATCATCGTTTGATAATCCAACTGCATTTCTTTATAGATGTTCTGAAGTTCCAGTGCTTCTGCTTCCAGTTTTTTCATCGCATCTACTGCTTCCTGATATTCAAGAATGATCTGTTCGGAATAAATAAAACCAATCTTTAATTCGTCTGCCGCAAAAACAACAGTTACTACGACGATTAACAATACAAGCAATTTTTTCAAGTTTTTCACAACATGTTCTCCTTCGTTTATTTTAAAATGGCATTCCGAATACAAAGTGTGTTTCCCAGCCCGGGGATTTATATGTCATTTTTCCGTTACTGCCATAATAATACAATTCATCAAAACCATACCCGAAATCAACGCCAAGCAAACCCATCATCGGCATGTAAACACGCGCTCCGATTCCTGCTGATCGTGCCATTTCCGGTATTTTCAAATCTCGCAGGTCATCCCAAATACGTCCTGCTTCAGCAAAAGCCAAAATATACAAGGTAGGATTGGGAGATAAAAGAATCCGCAGTTCACAAGAATATTTCAAGAGCGCATTGCCGCTTTCGTAGGATGAATTCGGCGGGCAAACACTGCCATCTTCATATCCGCGCAAGGGCGTAATATAACTCATTGCATTGGCACCGCCAAGATGAAAAAGTTTGTCATAGGGAATAACTCCGTATTTTCCGTAAGGGGCAACTATACCTACATCGAAGTTTTGATAAAACACCACTTTTTCAATAATTGGGGTAAATGTCTCAAATGTAATACGGTTTTTTATAAATTCTTCCTTCCCGCCAAATATCCCCCCGGATATCTGCGTGTTCCAAACGAACTTCGATCCGCGGGTTGCGAATTCCGGTTTATCCCGGCTGTCACGGGTAATAACCTGCGAAAAGCTGTTCCCCCATAGCCGTCTCTGCCCTGAGGGATTGTATTGTAAAAAATAATTTTCATCACGAACATTATAATATTCTTTGTATGCAAATGTCAGAGCCCAACTGCCGCGGAAATAACTGTCCGGCCAACGAAAACGGCGACCAAAATGGGTAGTTAGTCCAATGGTCTTTCTGTCGTAGGGTTCATAATAATATGTCCTATTTGTCATTTCCCTTTTTGAATAATATAAATTAACACCTACGGTATTCGGACGGCCCACTAACCAAGGTTCAGTGAAACCCAAACTAACATAATCGGTGCCGGCACTTTTCTGGTAATTGACTGAAAGGCGCTGTCCGCGTCCGCCGAGGTTGTTAATATCTATACCAATACTACCGGTTAATCCGTCATATTCACTGTATCCGATGGATGCGTTGGCGCGGTCGCTGGATTTTTCTTCC
>JAUXEL010000117.1 GCA_030620575.1 Fidelibacterota bacterium | reverse complement strand
GGATTTATAATTTCATTGTATGCCAATTTGGCAATGACGATCTATTCATAATTCTTTTAACCCCTAAACTCTAAACTCTAAACACCTAAACTTTTCAACTCCTCGATTTTTCGACCATCCCGTCTTCACCCCGATCATTCGGAGTTTCGCCGGACAAGCCGGGATTCCTCTCAGTTTCCTGACTGCTCGACTCAAGCCGGAAACCGGAAGTCAGTAGGCAGCAGGCAGCAGGCAGAAGGCAGAAGGCGGAAGATAGAAGATATTTCATTAATAATGAACCCCCCAAACCCCAAACCCCAAACCTCCAACCCCAAACCCCAAACCTCTAAACTCTTTTCCTACATCTTCTATGAAATTTGCCATTTCTCCTGTATATTTTGAAATATGAAACTCTACGATATACATTTAGCACATTTTCCCGAAGCATTAGGCGTTTCCCGACTGGAATTACGAGCCGGAGAACGCATTTTATTACTTGGACATTCCGGCTGCGGTAAAACGAGTTTATTAAAGATTATGGCCGGTTTTTCAGAACCGGCAGAAGGTCGTATCGATGACGAAGGGCAGCGCTGTGGAATTCTTTTGCAGAATCCCTATCACCAGATCATTATGCAAAATGTCCATGATGAGTTGTTTTTTCCGCAAAAGAATGCCGGAAGATCAACCAAAAAAGCGGAGGCGGCGGTTGCTGAAATCGTGGAAGTCCTGGATATAAAATCCTTGCTGCAACGTGATATACCGACCCTTTCATTCGGAGAAATTCAACTGGTGATGATCGCTGCGACCTGTTTAACGGGAGCAGATATCATCCTGATGGATGAACCCACTTCACATTTGGATTATCCCACTATAAAGGCATATTATCGCTGTATGGATATGCTTGCGGCGCGCGGTAAAACCGTATGTGTGGTTAGCCAGACTCCGGATGAATACCGTTTTTTTGATACGGTTTGGATCATGAAAGAAGGAAAGATCACTGCTCGTTTGTCTGCCGTAGAATTTTCAGAACACTATGAGAAATATGATATTATTTTAGATAATAAACTGATAATGAACAGATTGCATGATACTAAATATAGCAGAGCGGGCGAATAAGACATGAAAATACTTCCCTTTACATATCGCATCAGTTCGGAAAAAATATTGGTCAATGATCAGGAAATTGATCTCAGCACGTCGGAATGTATCGGGATCATCGGACCAGTAGGAAGCGGAAAATCTCAGTTTATCAAACTTCTCGCAGATCACCAACTTCATGATGTCGGCGCATTTTCGGAATATCCCTTCTGCGCATATTTATCACAGGATCTAACCCGCTTATTTACCGGAAATACACCAAACAGTATTTTAGATATGTATTGCGATACCAGGCATACGGTAGGGCAGCATTTTAATAGAAACCTTTTTTCCGGTTACTGCAAAGAATTAAATATTACTGATCTGGTGAATAAAAATCACAGATTGACCCATTATTCCGAAGGTGAGCGACAGCGTCTCGGTATTTGTCTCGCAGCTGCTGTACTGGCACCGGTAACCATTTTGGATGAACCCACAACAGCATTGGATATAGGGTATCGGCAAGTATTATATTCCCTGATAAATGATATTAAAAAGCGCTCAAAGGTATTTGTTATTTCACACCGATTACTGGATTGTCTTGAGACCTGCGACCGGATGATCTGGATGGAAAATATAGGTATCGCAGACAACTTTCCTGTTGAACAAATGGTTGAAAAATCCCATATTTTATCCTATTATTCAATAAACGAAGAGGACAGACATGTTTGAAAAAATTATAAAAGATAAATCTGTTACACGAAATGCGGATACGAGCACATTTTTTAACGCGGCGAATATCATCAGTCTGTCGCGTATTGTCCTTACCATTCCCGCAGTATGGCTCTTTGCCGTGGATAAGTGGGTATGGGGATTAATAGTACTGGGTGTGTGTGTGATAAGTGACTGGGTAGATGGTTTTGTGGCGCGTAAAATGCATCTTGTTTCCGAGATAGGAAAATTTATCGATCCCCTTGCCGATAAGATCGTTGCCGTTGGAATAATGGTAGTTATGGTAATAAAAATGGACTTTCCTCTCTGGTTTATTCTCGTGCTCATAGCGCGTGATTTGAGTATATTTATTTTAACAAACCTCCTTTACAAACGGCATCATACTATTGGCGGTGCGAATATTACAGGCAAACTATTTATCTTTGTTTTGACCATTGCGGGAGTACTATGGATCTTTGAGCATTATCTGAGCGTAATTCTCTACGCAGAAATCGTTTTATACATTGCTTTTGGACTCATGCTGATCAGCTGGGTCATATATTTAATACAAAACATAAAGATGATAAATTATAAAGAAGAGTTGAAGAGGTGAAGAGTTGAGAGTTGAAAGTTGAAAGTTGAAAGTTGAAGAGCCGAGAAGTCGAAGAGGTGAAGAGTTGAGAGTTGAAAGTTGGAAGTTGAAGAGTTGAGGAGTTGAGAAGTCGAGAAGTCGAGAAGTCGAAGAGGTGAAGAGTTGAAGAGTTGAATAATAGAGATTTTGTAGGGAACAGGCACCTGTCGGGTGTAGCCCATCAGCTGACGGGCGGAAACTGATGATTGTTCCGTAGCAAGTCACGAGAAATAAAATGGCATTATTTAAACGAAAAGACAAAATACAAAAAACAACGGAAAAATTAGAAAGCCCCTACGATAAAGGTCTAAGCCGATCCCGAAATCGCTTTAAAGAGGGATTATTTTCCCTTTTTGGTCGCGGTATGAAGATCGATGCGGATTTTTTAGAGGAGATAGAAGCTTTTTTGTATGAATCAGATCTTGGCGCGGACATTACCGAAATGATCCTGAATGAAATTGAGGCCGTATCCCGTAAAAAAGACTTTCTTTCCTATGATGATATCCGGGATGTGATGATTGATATTTTTGAGCAGATGTTTAAGGATGATGATTTAACGGTTCCGATCGATGATCATCATCCCTGTGTGATACTTGTTGTGGGTGTGAACGGTGCGGGAAAAACCACCACCATTGCCAAACTCGCCGCTTTGTACCGCGAGCAGGGTAAAAAGGCACTTATTGTTGCCGGCGATACCTACCGTGCTGCCGCTGTCGAACAATTGGATATATGGGCCGATCGTGCGGGAGTTGACATCATTAAGAACCTGGAAGCAAAAAGTTCCTCTGGCATCATCTATGACGGTATTCAGGCAGGTATAGCGCGGAATACGGATGTTATTTTGCTTGATACTGCCGGACGTCTGCACAATAAAGCGCATTTGATGCAGGAATTGAATAAAATTCAACGTGTTATTAAAAAACTCATTCCCGATGCACCGCATGAAACATTTCTCGTGGTGGACGGTTCCATCGGCCAAAATAACGTGGTCCAGGCCCGGGAATTTACTAAAGTAACTCCGATCACCGGACTTATTGTCACCAAATTGGACGGTACAGCCAAAGGCGGCAGTATTATCGGAATCAGACAAAAATTACATATTCCGGTAAAATATATCGGTTTGGGTGAAACACTCAGTGATCTGGTCCCTTTTTCACCCGCATTGTATGTACATGCCATGTTTGAGGGATTTTAAGAGTATCTGCCATGAAAACCATGCATATTATTTCATTGGGGTGTTCCAAAAATCTTGTTGACAGCGAACACCTGAAAGGCGTTTTGTTGCAAGGCGGACTTCGCTATACCGAAACGGCGGAAGCGGCAGATATCCTTATTATCAATACCTGTGGATTTATTTTACCCGCAAAAGAAGAAAGTATCGACACCATTCTTCAGGCAAGTAAATTAAAAGAGGAGAGGCGGGTAAAATCCCTGCTTGTTATAGGATGTTTATCCCAGCGCTACAGAGAGGAACTAAAAAAAGAGCTGCCGGAAGTGGATGCCTTTTTTGGTGTGGAGGAAATAAAAGATATAGCACGGTATCTGCTGCATCAGGATGCTGTTGCGGCACCACGTTCACTGATGACTCCGGGCCATTATGCTTTTTTAAAAATTGCGGAAGGATGCAATAACAACTGCGCCTACTGCGCGATTCCGCTTATCCGTGGAAAGCAGGTGAGTATTCCGCTTGATAAAATAATGAAAGAAGCCGAATATCTGGCGCAACAAAACGTAAAAGAATTGATCGTTATTGCTCAGGACACCACTACCTATGGCCTGGATCTAAATGATAAAACACCCCTGCGTGATGTATTGACCGCATTGGATACCATGGATGCATTTGAATGGATCCGTCTGCATTATACCCATCCGGCACATTTTGATCCTAAACTGATTGAGGTGATAAATAATTCAAAGCATATTTTACCCTACATCGATATTCCGATCCAGCATATTTATAAGGATGTTCTTCGCGCAATGCACCGCGGACGGGACGGACAGCATATTCGTTCCTTAATCTCTCGATTAAAGCAGGATATTCCGAATCTGGCATTGCGTAGCACTGTCATGGTCGGATTTCCCGGTGAAACCAATGCCGCTTTTAATGAATTACTAAATTTTATAAAGGAAATACAGTTTGACCGTTTGGGCGGTTTTACTTATAGTCCCGAAGAAGATACGCCTGCTGAAATTTTAGGCGATCCTATCCCTGCAGAGGTGAAACAGGAACGTCTGGAAATGATCATGAATGCCCAACAACAGATATCTCTGGAGAAAAATCGGGCTTTAGTTGGAACAATGCAGACAATTCTTATTGATCAGTATGATAAGATCAGTAACGATAGTTACGGGCGGACCTATAGGGATTCTCCGGATATTGATAATCGCGTGGTCATTCCCGGCAAATTGGAAACAGGGAAATTTTATGAAGTAATGATCACTGATGCTCTGGATTATGATTTGATAGGGGAAGCAAGGAAGCAAGGAAGCAAGGAAGCAAGGAAGCAAGGAAGCAAGGAAGGAAGCAAGCAAGGAAGCAGGGAAGCTAAGAAGCTGGGAAGATGGGAATTGACAATTGACAATTGAGAATTGACAATTGAGAATTGAGAATTGACAATTGAGAATTGAGAATTGACAATTGAGAATGAGAAGAATAAGAAAGAGAGATTTACACAAATGTAGGGAATGGTCGTGCCTGCCCGGCGAAGTGGAACACAGACGGAAGCGTTCCGGAATCGCAAGCTGTAACGAATAAATCGGAATGCGTGATTAATTAAATATTATTTTCATTTTTGGCTTAATGGTAATTTCTGAGGCTATTTAGCTAAAAATGATCAGTTAATTTGATTTTCATTTCATCTTTTATCCCGGGGTTAAAACCCCAATATTTGTT
>JAUXEL010000162.1 GCA_030620575.1 Fidelibacterota bacterium | reverse complement strand
TGATCATCTAATCGGTATGGCAAATACTGTGAAGTCTGATCTGCCTCTCGAACCATTGTCTTAAAAACATCGTTTTCTTGATTTTTTTCGAGTAATAATACGACGCCTTGTTCAATGTGTAAATGCTTAACACACTTATGAATTATAAGATCTATTACTTTTCCGAGGGATTGTGTAGACCGAATTGCGGTAGCTATTTCATTTAATATAGCTAATTCTGCAATGCCCACTTTGAGATGACGATTTTCTTCTTCTAATTTTTCAATTCTATTTTTATGCTGTGCATCCAAAATAATGTCCTAATTTTTTAATTCCATTGTGAAGATTGTTAAACTTTTCTTGACATCCATCAATTAAGCAAATCTTTTATTGAATTTAAGCCGGCGTCTTTGTTTCATATCCGAATGTCATAATAGTTTTTTGGTCTGAATTAGTTTTACTAGCTTTGGGAACATATTAATCAAAAGAAATTATTAAATAAAGAAAAATTTAAAATGATGATAATATATCCGTAAAGATAAAAAAGAAGAGTATAACATTTAGAAGTTTATCCGCCTGCCCGCCTGAGGTGTGGTAGTTGAACCATAAACGCCCTTCGTGTGTTAAAAATATCTCTCTGGTTCAATTACCACGCCAATGTCGGGATTATCTAATGACCATAACTATAAATATTTATCCCAACGGGATTCCTGCGGAAGGGGCTCGGTGACGCAGCCTGTCGAAGATCCCGATTTATCGGGGCATTCTTGATTCATCCAGCCTCGTACTCTCATTGCTGGGTTTGCATGTGAGGTTCACTACTGATCCCGACCAAGTCAGGACTAACCTTTAGTCAGGTGGAACTTGCACCGGATATGATCGGCACGCACCCATGGGAATACATCCCGATTCGGGGCTGGATAATAATGTCGAATTTCATCCCTTCTCAGAGAATCCCAATGACCAGGATTTAACTCGACACGATGATGCCCGTTATGCACTTAAATTATCATTTATCAGTCCGATGAAATACAAGAAATTATTTCCATAACGTGTCTACTTTTTGTGGGCAAGACCACACCAAAAGGAGCGATTGAACATATTATTAAGAATTTATCCTCATAACGCACGGGCTCGGAAAATAATTCATCTAATTTTGTAATTTTACTACCAATACTTATCCGGCTATCAATTGTACAATTTATTTAATGACCATACTGCCGTCATTCATTGTTGTGCGGCTGCTATCCTGCCGTCAATCCGGTTTCGTGGGTGATTAACTCTGCCAGATTCCACATTCCGGTTCTGAATTTTTCCCTCTTTTTTAGATAATATTTGTAACTTCTCCGGCTTTGAAGGATATTATAGTCATGAACGAAACAACAATGACATTTCATAGTCTTTACGAACGCTATTCAACGGATGTATACCGCTTTGCCTTCTGGCTCACCGGTGATGAGGCGGATGCAAAGGATATTACGTCTGAGACATTTGTTCGCGTATGGACGGCAAAAACAGAACCCCGCGTAGAACCTGTTAAGGCTTATCTTTTCACCATCGCCCGTAACCTTTTTCTGCAAAGCCGGCGCAGGAAAAACCGTTTTTCCTCAATTGATGAAGAGCTGGTTGATAACACGACTCAACCGGATGAGGAGGCGGAAATAAAATCACATCTGGCGCAAGTACAGAAATTGCTTCAGCAACTCCCGGATATCGACAAAACCGTCCTGATTATGCGAGCGGAGGAGGAAATGTCATACCGTAATATCGCACAAGTCACCGGTCTCTCGGTCGTGGCCGTCAAAGTAAAAGTATTCCGGGCAAGAATAAAAATTAATAAACTCTTACAGGAGGGATAATTATGATGAACATTACCAAGGATGTAGTCAACGACCTGCTGCCGCTTTATTTTTCAGAAGAATGCAGCCGGGACACCAAACAACTGGTAGAAGAATATCTGAAAACTCACCCGGATTTTGAGAAACAGATAAAACAGTTTCGGCGGAATCCCTTAGCGGTCTCCCCTCCTCAGGCGCTGGGAAAAGAAGATGAAATGAAGTCACTGCTGAAGACGCGGCGATTGCTGAAATTGCGATCGTATCTGATGGGATTCGCAATCTTCTGTTCGCTGGTCCCCTTTTCTTTCATTTACACCGAAGGGAACTTTTACTGGCTGTTCCGAGAAGCCCCAAGCAGCGCAATTATCTATGCCGTACTCGGAGCCGGATTCTGGATCGGTTATTTTATCATTAAAAGAAAAGGAAGCGACTTCTGATCATTTTGCATGATACTATGGGTAATAAAATAAATGAACAAAAACAATGAGGAGAATTTTATGAAGTACTTATTGGTTATTCTTTATGCAGTATTCTTACAGGTGATAATAGCTTTCGGTGCTGAACCTACTGCGTTCGACACACAATGGATTCCCGCTAAACCGGAAGTAATGACGTACAATTCGACCGATAGCCAGGGAACAGGGTTATACCAGGTTTCGATTTGTAAAAAGGACAGTGCTTTCGAAATTTATATTAATATCATTTCTACCGGTTTTACAAAAACTGTGTCCGGTACATTTAATTCCGCAATGCGTCCCCTGCAGTCAACGGCAAAAATCATCGTAGATGGTCAGATTATGATGGATACAAAATGTTCCTACACAAGTGCTGAACTAAGCATCTCGACTTTGATGAGTCCATATAACCAGACAATGGCGCAAAATCTCGCTTTCGATCAGTCGGTCATTGATTTCTCACAGGTTCCAATATTGGTGCGAACGCTGCAACTGGCAAAAGACAGGCAATATGCATTCACCTTGTTGGATCCAAAAACGAATACACTCGTACCTTTAACTTTAAAAGTGACAGGTGAAGGAACGGCGCAGGAAGTCAGATGTTATAAAGTAGAAATAAATGATTTTGAGGGCCAGGCGATTTACTGGGTTGAAAAAGATGCACATCACCGGGTGATGCGCGTGGAACAACCGGAAAGTCATCGCACTATCGAATTACTGCCATAAACCTTTTCCTGCAGCGATGCATTTACCAGAAGTATTTGGTGTAATGCATCGCTGTTTCAATTTTCCACACTCTCCTTGCCACTCTCAAAAAATCCACGGCAGTTGCCCATCAACTAACGTATATCTCGATAGTGGATGATGATATGCGACTTCAATTTGGAAAGTTCATTTCTCAATATTGAAATGATATTTCCTATTCTTTTTTTCAATATTCTAAAAATGCAGTAAAATATTGAGATTAGAAAATTTTGCCAAGGTGCATAACGGATTGCGGTTAACCGGAACGCGTTTGCGTTCCGAGTTGAAGCGCGGGTTGAACTAACCCGCTTAACGCGGGATGACTTTTAAACACACCTAATTTTTCATATAATATACCTCCGGATAAAATAATTACAAAAATTAATATTTTGGAGGTATTATGTCAGATTT
>JAUXEL010000189.1 GCA_030620575.1 Fidelibacterota bacterium | reverse complement strand
TCCACGGCTTAAAAGCCGTGGCAACTCAAAAAGTAGTGGCTATTCAACCGTATCTATTCAAAAAGCGGTAATAATTTAGCCGTAGCATTCAATGAATAGCCCCGTCTTTTAAGACGGGGATAAGAGATTCAAAAAGAAAAGAGGTTTCCCCCGATTAATTCGGGGCCAGATAAACTTTTGGGTTTTATTGCACTCACATTTTGGACATGTTTTTTATCTCAACAAATAAAATACCCAGCTAATTTCCTGTTATTCAGTGAAATATGTTGATTTTAGCCTCATTTTTTTACAATTAGGCCTATTCTGTCCATAATGTTATGTACTTATGCATACAGCAAAATCATTAAAAAATCTTTGTGAATCAACGAGTAAATTATATATTTACATAATATATTGAAACTAAAGAATAACCTGTTAAAAAAAGAGAGAAAAACATGATAAAAATCAATCTCAAAAGTATTGCTCTTAAGTTGATCGTGATCTTGACTGTTGTCGCGTCCGCCGCGGTTTTTGCAGGTGATAGAGCTGAGCCGACTGACTTTCTTTCCGGCGCCAAACGGCATGTTTCCCGTGTTGAAAACGAGACCGTTTCAGCATGGCAAAAGGCTTTTGTCCTGAAAGAAGCCGGAAAACATACTGTCGCATTCCGTGCAAAATTTCAGGTTGAAGATCCGATACCTTTCACATGGCTGGTATTGGAAAAGCCGCTTTATCTTGAAGGTCTGACCTTGAATGGCGAAGCGATTTCCCAACCCATTGAAGGAATGTCCTATAAAACAATACCTGGCATTCCGGCATCGTTGTTAAAAAAAGGTTCAAATGAACTTCGAGGCGTCTGGACACAGGGGATCAAAACACAGAAAGATGAAAAAACGTCCAAAGTTTCTATTATTTCAAAGAAAATCAGATCTGCGAATGTGGATGTCCGCTTGTATGGAGTGAAGTTATCAGCGCTCGATTTTCAGACCGGGCCGATTTTGGGCTATGCCGGCGAGAATATGTTCACAGTGACCTGCCGGGTGAATATGCCTGCCGAAGTTGTCCTTGAAGTGAACGACCGGCAATACGTATCGAAGCCGGCACTACTGCATTCCTTTAAGGTCGAAGGCCTGACGTCTGATACGCAATATGAATATTCCCTGAAGACGCGTTTTTCATCTAAAGATGATTTTATCGCGTCGGTCGGTCCTTACCCGGTGCGAACTCTGGCAGGAGGTAAGCAATTTGTATTTACTATTCTCGGTGATAGCCGGTCGTATCCAAAAGATTGGGCACGCGTCGCCGCGGCTGCAACCACGAAAAAACCGGCATTTTCGGTGTTTGTCGGTGACATGGTCTCAAGAGGCAGGCGTGATCATGAATGGGACGAACAGTATTTCGGTCCGGCTAAGGATTTTTTCGCTACTATCCCGTATTATGCCGTAATTGGAAATCACGAGCAAGACTGCCCCTTATTTACTCAGATATTTCCGACACCTGGCGGAAAAAACTGGTCACAGAAAATTGGTTCGGTGTTAATAATTGGAATAGACGGAGCAATGGATTGGGCGGATGGAAGCGATCTTAATAAATGGTTAGAAAATATTCTCGCGAACTCTAAAGCGAAGTTTATTTTTCTTGCCAATCATTATCCTGCATGGACTTCGGGAGGTCATGGTAAACTTAAGGACGGGCATCCCCGGGAAAGAGGCGTCAGATTTTCACAGGAAGTTATAATGCCGCTTTTGGAAAAATATAATGCTACCGCAATGTTTGCAGGGCATGACCACTTTTATGAACGTTCAGAGCCGGGAAAAGGCGTTTCCATGATCATAACGGGTGGCGCAGGCGCTCCGCTATACAGTAAAAGCACTAATGCCAAAAAACAAAACCCATATTCTAAAGTCTTTGCGAAAAAACATCACTATTGTATTCTTACAGTTGACGGAGATATTTGTACAATGGAAGTTTTTACACCGGACAATGAAGTAATAGACACGCGTACATGGACTGCCCGGAAAGGACAATAAAAGGCTTTACAGCCACCCGGACATCCCTTAATGGCATTACTGACATTATTACCGTATATTATTGGAATATTTTTGCTATCGTGATCAATAAAAAAGGAATAACATGAGTCCTAAAGATTTTAATGGAATAATGGTTGAGGAAGCTCCTAAAGGGGAAATCCCTAAATGCCCTTATTGTAAAACATTTCTTGGATATAGGGTATTTAATGCCCGTTAATTTATTGATACCAAAAACGACCGTTAAATATTACATACGGAAATAACCAGCGTATGCAATTTATGAGTAGATCATAATATTCTTGTAATGTAGTAAAAGGAGTTTGTAGTGAAAGAGATTTTTCGTTATCAATTTTGGCATTTATTGTTTATCGTAATTTCGATTGCTGCTCTGCAAATATTTATTACTCAAAATGGAAATATCACGAATGGGGTACTATGGGGTATTAGTACTAAAACGTGGTTTTGGATAGCAATAGCTGTTCCTATTCTTCATCAGATATATGTTTGGATAATTTGGCGATTAGAGCTTTATCAAAACACGTTTACATCACGCTATGGATTCTCAAAAGCTTTTAAAATGTATGTAATCGGGTTTTCATTTCTTTTTGTCGGTCGATTGATCTTTGTTATTTTCCTGGCATTAAGCAATCAAGATTCAGCTTCTATAGATTCTGTTTTAGCATATTTAACGGCAGGAGCGATCACCCCGGTGATAATTTATCTTCTTTATTCTGTAATAAAATACTTTGG
>JAUXEL010000005.1 GCA_030620575.1 Fidelibacterota bacterium | reverse complement strand
CCAACATAACTAATATAAAAATTAATTCCACCATTATCATGCTCGTTATCATCAATAATTTCTAAAGGAATATTTGCTTCTTCCTTAATAAATTCAAATACTTCGGTAAACCATTCAAATATTTGTTCATTAGAAATATTTTTTTCCAATAAAGTAAAATCCAAATCTTCCGAAAAGCGGTAATTTTTAAAGTAAACCTTTTTTAATACGGTTCCACCTTTAAACACAATTGCTTGAGAAAGATATTTGTGTTGAGAAATTCCTTGTAATATCCACGATAAAATATAGTCTTTCTCTATCTGTTGATCACGAACACTAACCGCACGAGCTTTCTGCTGTATTTCGCCAGGTTTAATCATGTATAAATAGCGGATTTAATTGTTTGAATCTCTAAGTTTTGTTGTATGCTCCATCGACTAATCATCTTACCTGTTTGGGGCAGCTCTGTATCTAATAAAACGTATGACATTGTTTTAGTTTTTTGGAGTTTTTCGATAATATCGGTTTCAATTTCAAGTGCTTCCAGCAGGAATCCAAGTCGTTTAAGAACTGCCTGTGATTGAAACTTTTCAACATATTCTAAAAGTTTATTGTACTTTATTTTATCTTTTGATATGTAAATTGCCCTAGCTATTTCTACTATACCGCCAGCATAATCAGGCTTGAACAAACAGTCAATAAGGGTTTTTTCAAGGTCGGAGCAGAAAACCTTATGATAGTTATCAATCCATATTTTTTTAAAACCAAAAAAGTGGTTTTTATTGTGATAAATAAATTGAAATGGAACATTTTTTATCTTGATGATTGAAGGCCTTATTTGTTTTGAAACAATAATCTGTTCTTTTAATGATGGTTGAGTAATAAGATTATATATTTGTAAAGCAGAATAATAACCAATGTAGTGCTCTGAATCCTTTACTAAATATCCAGCAATCAAATGCCAGTCAGGCATAAAAGTTTCAGCCTTTTGCTCATAAGGAATAGTATAATACAATCCTTTTTTCAATCGCATCAACAATCCTCTTTTTACCATGTCGCTTAATAATTCTTTGAGAGCACTTTCACTTGATTGAGGTAAAGCATCAAAAGCTTCTGAATAATTAAAACATCTCTTGTCTTTTTCATTGAAATAGGATAAGAGGTTGTTGGACTGTCTTGATATATATTTATGTCTCATAGTTTTAACACCAGTTTTAACCTGACCGCAATGATACAAATAATATATTTAATAAATTTTTAAAACACAAGAAAATAAATAATCATTAATATCAATAATGTCAGCTTTATCCTGACCGTATTACTACAATATATAATTCTTTGATATGTATCGGCGATAATAGTAGTATTTTACACATTTTGATTAGTGATTTAATTTGTGTAATTCAGATAAATATGCAATGTACACTAAGCAAAAACAGATAGCCAAAAACGAAACGGTTTTAAGTACGGAACGGTTTGAAACCGTTCCCTGCATAAATTCAATTCTTTATCTTATCGATTTAACTTATTATTAATATATTCGTTTACTGCCTCAGCAATCTTCTCTGCTATTTTGGTCCGAAATTCCGGATCTGCCAGCTTGTCTTCATCTTCTGCGTGGCTCATGAATGCCTGTTCCACCAACATAGAAGGGCGTTGCGACATACGGCACATCATGTAATTAAATGAACCGACCATGCCGAACTCGTCCAAGGGCAGTTCGCGCAATTTTTCATACCCGATTTCCGCGAAATCCCGCCAGAAAGGATTATGGTAATAGGTGCTTGTCCCGTCAATACGCAGGTACCCGCCGCCTGCAGCATTCGCATGAATGGATACAAAAATATCTGCTTCCAGTGAATCGGTCAATAGCCAGCGCTCACGCAGGGTTGGAGCAGTATCTTTCGGGCGAATTTCCACAACATCATACCCCATTTCGATCAGCATATCACGGACTTTTTCAGCGGTATCGAGGTTGACGTCCTTCTCTTTTAATCCGGAAAGTCCCACTGCTCCCCAATTCCATTCACCGCCATGCCCGGCTTCGACAGCAATGCGGATATTATTCCGTATCGGCGGATATTTTATACGGAACAGCAGATAGCGATCATGTTGCTCCAGATCATATCCCCAAATATTATTATCCGTTAAATTCACATAGATATCATAGGTTTCAGCATCACGCTGCTGCCAGGAAACATGGTCAATTAATCTTAATCCTTCCCGCTGCGTGATCCAGGTACTGTTGGAATGTACCCCATAAAGGGTGATCCGGATACGGTTTTGATCGGGTTCGGGAATAATGGCATAAGGCACAGGCTCCGGCCAGGGAATGCTGACCATCTCCGTAGTAGAATCAGATTTAATACCGATACTGCTGATATTATAGGAAGGTTTTGGCATTCCGGGTTTACATTCTATGACATATTTTTCATTGATATAGGCAACATCTGTCTGACTTAGCCGAACCCGGTAATTTTCTCCGAATTTTCCGCTGGTAACAAAGCGGACGCCCTTGGGAAATTCATTAAGATAGGGACCGCCGAGACGCACAGTACCCAACGAATAGCTGGCCGGAACAAAATCCTCCGCGGTTTCGATCAGGGGAAAACTGTGTGCCGGACGCACTTTAAGGGTAACAGGTAAATTATAGGAATATTCCTTTCCGCTTTTGTCCCGGGCTGCAACCTGAATGTATACGGAATCCACATTGGAAAATAAAGCGCAGGGTAGATTACCTATATAGCGCTTTCCGTTGTACCATACTGGAAAAGGCATGCCGTTGGCATATAATAAAATTGCGTCCATTTCTTCAGCAAGGTGAGATTGAAAGCTAATGCGCAAAACATCATCCGCGGGCAGCATTACCACGCCCTGCGGACTGACACTCTTCATTATTACAGCGTGTTGCGTGGCAGTATCCGGCATATTTCCAAAATAGGTATCTTCATAAAACAGTGTTTTTCCATCGCGGGATACCGACCCGCGAATACGGGTCTCCCTGCCATAGGGTTGCATAGCGATCTCTTGAAAAAAGATATGTGTATGCGGATAGGCTTCAATTAGGGTATTATTTATCTGCGTTTTACCGGGACTTGCACGAAACAGGAACTGGAAACTCGAATCACTGCTAATAAAATTCGGAGCACGGCGCAGTTCAATAAAAAAGTCCGGTCGTTGCAGCGTATTATTTGATATAGCTTCATAGCGATACGGAACAGTCCAGCCACGGGTCTGGAAACGAAATTTTTCATTCATGCTCTCTAAATTCAGGTAAGGTGGCATTTTTGTCACTGCAATAGAAAGCTTATTGTATTGGTCAACAAGACGGAAACGACCATTATGATTTACCTTGACAATATCATTAGGAATACGTTGCCGAGACAGATCGATCTCGATAACTTTTGTTTCCATATGGGTATGAGCTAAAAATGGCAGGTCCGCTTTTGTTTCGTAGGGAGATTTATTTTTTAACGCGTCCGCGGCAGAAAATATAATGGCCCCGCTCCCCTGCCGTTTTATAATATGGCTTAATTCCTTGTTAATTTCACTTCCCTTATAATCCTCCTTATCACCGCGTATGCTGGGAATAATATACTGCGTTAAATCGCTGGCATTTATGTGCAGATCATACAGAAGATTAAAGGATTTACTTCGGGAATGGATACGCGGTACTAAAACATCGATCAATCCGCTTTCCAACCAGCTAATACCTTTCTGGAAATAATATGTGTCTGCCGGGTAAAGACTTTTAAACCCTTTTAATTCATGATGCATCGGCTCTGTTTCAGCAAAAATTGTCAAATAGGGTTTTAGTAATTTTACTTCTGTTACCAATGCCTCAAGACAGGATGTCAATATATCCTGTGCATAGCTTTCAATGTCGGATTGAGTGAAAGAACGGATTGCCTCATATTGTTTCTTAAAGGCATCTGTTTTGATAATCTTATTATTGGGGTATTTTATTTGAGTGAAATAAAGACCGTCAATTTCATAGTCTGTAATAAGTTCATTAATCAATTTTTTCAAATATGTGATAACTTCGGGGTTTGAAGGATCAAGGTAAGAAAAAAGGTCCTCTTGAATAGGATGAGATGCATTATCGGCAATAATCCATTTTGCTCCGTGCCGTATAAATAGATGTTGAGGTGATTTTGGTTTATTCACGTAGCTGTAAGCGGATAACACGTCCACTTGGACATGAAATTGCAGTCCATTGCGATGTGCTTCCTGCAGGGCAAATTGCAGCGGATCAAATCCCGGATCACTTTCATTAAACAGGGTGCTCCATGTCTCAGTTTTAGATGGATAAAAGCATTCGCCGGCTTCGCGCACCTGAAAAAACACGGCATTAAAGCTTTTCTCCTTTGCTTCGGAGATAATCTCACGGATTGCGGCCTGTTGGGCTTCCATACCCTCAGCATATCCCCAGTCGGTACCCAGAATTGTCAGTCCCCGAAATTCCGATGCGGCTATTAAGGGTATTCCCAATAATATTATCATGCATAATACGATTCCACGTTTCCACTTGTTCGCACGTGATACATGTTTGTAATTTTTCATTTTCTCACCATTATTTTTAATTATGTGTTAAAAATATAAATAATTTTATTTTAAAATAAAAACAGGAGAATCGTCGAGTCTCCTGTTTTATATGCTGTCGGAGCGACAGGAGTTGAACCTGCGGCCCCTTGAACCCCATTCAAGTGCGCTACCGGACTGCGCCACGCTCCGAAAAAGCAGGTTAATTTATGACATTTCATATCCGGGTGCAAAGAATTTTTCATATTGATTACGCTTATTTGTCGTAGCTAAGGTCTAAATCGAATATACAAATAACTGTTTATTCGTTCAAATTATTTTGATTCGTTCAAGATATCAATGATCTCGCGAATATTTCCTGAAATTTTTTGAAGCAGTTCATTGACAGCATTTTCGGAATGTATATCCTGAGCAGATACAAGCGGAGATTCTTCTTTAGAAACGGGTATTTTGCTGATCTCTTCTGCCGGAAACAGCAATTCTTCGACTATTTCGGGAACAAGGTCAGCGGAGGGATCGGAAAGATGTTCTACGGGTGGCACAGGATCAGTTTGGACCAATTGCGGAACCGGAGGGATAGGTTTAATTTCTGATTTTACTTCCGGGCTTTCTTCGGGTTTGGATGCCGCTGTCAATTCGAGAGTCAATTCTTTCAATTTTCGTTTATACAGACCCTCTGTTTTCAGATCTTGTATCATTTCTTTTGTATCATGAATAGACAGGTGTTTTTCATGCACATAATGATGAATTAATTGTATGATAGGAATGTCATCTTTTTTATATATTCTATTTCCGGCGCGATTTTTCTGCGGCTTTAATTCTTTGAATTCGCTCTCCCAATAGCGTATGACCGATTGCTTTAAATCCAGCATGTCGCTAATTTCACTTATGGAATAATACAACTTTTTAATGCCTTGAAATTTCATCGTAACACCTATTTTTAATTCAACTTAAATGTACAGGTATAAGTGCCTCATTACCAAGCATATTTTGATTATTTATTAAATAGTTTTTGAAGGAATAATCAGGATAATTTTTGCTTTAATCGCGTAAGTAAAGAGAAGGAATGAAACAGAAATTCCTTCATATTTTCAATGATACGGCAAGATGAATTTATGCGAATTTTTCGTAACACAGAGAAGCGATTATCAACAAAACGATATACCACAGAACGGGAAATTACCCCATAGCGTGAATGCCCGATAAACCCGACAAGATGTTCATATCCTGCTGTCTTTGCCGCGGCAACCACATCGGGATTATAGACCCCAAAGGGGAAACAAAAAGTCTCTATCTTATCCCCTATAATGGATTCAATTATTTCTTTAGAGTGAGAAAGTTCGTTGCTGACAGTATCGGGGTTCATGCCCACCATTACCCGATGATTTTCTCCGTGTGAAGCGATTTCCCAGCCGATCTGATGCAATTCTCTGAGCTGTACTGCGTTCATATGCCTTGAAAGAATATTTCCAGGTGAAAAATCCCAGGTATTCAGTTCGCCAATATATTTCGACAATACAAATACCGAAGCGTGAAATCCCAGTTCCTTTAATACCGGTAATGCATATGTAAATACACTCTCGTAGGCATCATCAAATGTAAGAACAAAATAATTGTCTTTCGGATCAGCGAGATATTCTTTTAAACTGCATCCTACGTATCCTTTTTTTGCGAGATAGCGCATTTGTTTTTCAAATTGCGCCGGATACATCATGGTAAATGAAATTTCCCATTGATATGAAATTTTATGATATGCTAATACGGGATATTTCACCTTGTTACCTGCTGGGTTTTAATAATAAAGAATGAAAGACAGATTCGTCAAATATCGTATTTGAAAGTTCCAGAATATCCTGCTGTGTAACCAATTCAATTTTCTTCAGGGATTCATCAATACTGATTATTTCATTATAGCGTACATGTTGCTGGATCATACGTTCCAGACGATGATGCATGCTCTCTATGCCCATAACAAGCGCCCCTTTTGTTTGTGCTTTGACCTTTTTCAGCTCATTTTCCGAAATACCGTGTTTTTTCAGGTTTTTGAATTCCTTCCAAATCAGATCATTCAGGGCATCTACATGTTTTAGATCAGTTGCGACATATACTCCGAATAAGCCGGTAGTTTTAAAGGTATCAATGAAGGAATAGATCGTATATGCAAAGCCATAACGTTCGCGAATATTATGAAATAAGCGCGATGTCATTCCGGCAGACAAAATAGAGTTCAAAATAGCATAGGTATTCCGGCGTTCATCCATATATCCCAGCGAACGGCGTCCGATAATATAATGAGATTGTGCGATATCTTTAGAAATTACCCGGTTTTTCTCAATAGGGTCAGGTATCAAAAGTTCCTTTCCGACATTTATGATATCGGAATAATCGCTCATCAGTTCTTTTACCTTTTTAACAACATGCTGATGGTCCAAGGCACCAACAGCCACAATGGTAATGCGGTTTGCCGTATACTGTGTATCAACAAATTCACGGATGGTTTGAATGGTAAAAGATTTTACTGAATCAACCGTACCCATGATCGGGAACCCATAAGGATGATCGGGAAACATTTGCTCCATAAATCCGTCATTCGCGACATCCTGCGGTGTATCAAGGGAATCATGGATTTCCTCAATGATCACAGATCTTTCATGCTCGATTTCCTTTTCCGGATAGGTGGAATGATGAACAATATCACACAAAACCTCAAGGGCTGTATCCAGTTCGGTATTTAGTACACGGGCATAGTAACCGGTGATTCCTTTGCTGGTATAGGCATTTATATGTCCGCCGCGAGACTCAATATCTTCTACTATATCATAGGCAGTACGTGTTTTAGTGGCTTTAAACGACATGTGCTCAACAAAATGGGCAATACCGTTATTATCACGGCGCTCATTAGAGGTTCCGGCTTGAATAAACACACCAACCGCAACCGATCGAACACTGCCGACCGATTGGGTTAATGTTGTTATTCCATTCTTTAGTATGGTTTTTTGGTACGTAGATTCCATTAATTTCGTCGGTTATTATTTCGACGATCCCGTGAATAATTTGAATTTCTATCATTCCGCGGTTTTCTTTCAGGCTCAACATAGCCTTCCGGGGGATTTTCTGTCCGTTTCATACTCAGGTTATTCCGTCCTTGTCGATCAATTTCCATCAATTTGATCTTAACTTCATCACCTTCTCTTACAACATCCTGAACGGAGTTTGTACGCTCCCATCCCATTTCACTGATATGGATCAAACCTTCTTTACCTGGCATAAATTCAGCAAAAGCACCAAAATCCATAATGCGGGTAATTTTCGCATCATATATCCTGCCCACTTCCGGTTCAGCAACCAGACCGGCTACGATCTCTTCAGCTTCCTTGGCCTTCGCTGCGTCCTGGGTGAAGATGTGAACTGTACCGTCTTGGTCAATATCAATATCAACACCTGTTTTCGCGACAATTTCCTTGATCACTTTACCACCCGGGCCGATAACGGCGCCGATTTTTTCTACATCAATATGCAAGGTGGTAATACGCGGTGCCCATTCACTTAATGTTGCTCTGGGTTCACTCAGACCTTCTTTCATTTTATTTAAAATAAAGGTGCGACCTTCTTTTGCCTGTTCAAGCGCGGTTTTCATCAAATCGAATGACAATCCCTGGATCTTTAAATCCATTTGAATTGCGGTAATACCGTCTTCCGTTCCGGTAACCTTAAAATCCATGTCTCCGTAATGGTCTTCTTCTCCGAGGATATCTGAAAGAACCGCATGGGATTTGCCGTCGGTAATCAGTCCCATTGCAATACCGCTTACCATTTTCTTAATGGGAATACCGGCATCCATTATAGCGAGACAACCGCCACACACCGTCGCCATAGATGAGGAACCGTTTGATTCCAGAACATCGCTTACGATACGCAATGTGTAAGGGAAATCCTCATTGCTCGGTAAAACCGGTTTAAGTGAACGTTCTGCCAGGTTTCCGTGTCCCACTTCCCGTCGGCTGACACCGCGGATCATGCGGGCTTCACCGGTCGAAAATGGCGGAAAATTATATTGCAGCATGTAAACCTTTTCATCTTTACCGTCAATATTATCTAAAAACTGTGCATCGCGTGAGGATCCGAGTGTAACTGTTACCAATGCCTGGGTTTCACCGCGGGTAAACAAGGCAGAGCCATGTACTCGTGGCAATACACTCACTTCCGAGGTAATAGTCCGTATTTCATTGGTTTTCCGACCGTCAACACGAATTCCATTTTCTAATATTTTCTTGCGAATTATTTCTTTGTGAACATCGTGAATAATTTTTTTCACTTCATCTTCACATTCGGGATATGTTTCTTCCAGTGAAGCAACTATTTCGCTGACCAATGCATCTTCTTTATCGCCGCGTTCCTGTTTCATAACGATAGACAAAATATTATTCATTTCATCACCGATCTTTTCTTTTACGGCGGCAACAAATGTTTCGTCTACTTCTTCAACCGGTTTTTCGCGTTTTTCCGGCTTGATCTCGGCGACCAGTTCTTCCTGAAGCTCAATAAGCTCGATTACTGCTTCATGCGATACCTTTACGGCACCGAGAAAATCATCTTCAGAAACCTCTTTTAATTCACCTTCCACCATTACAATGGAATCTTTGGAGCCGGCAACAATAATATCCAGATCACTCTCATCAAACTGCGAGTATGTCGGATTAACAATGTATTCACCACCAATACGGGCTGCCCGCACCGATGCGATCGGTCCTTCAAAGGGAATATTTGAGATACTGAGTGCGGCTGAAGCGGCAACAGTTCCAAGCATGTCTGGTTGATTTTCACCGTCATAGGATAATACGCTCACAATAACTTGTGTTTCATAATACCAATTTTTCGGCAAGAGCGGACGGATCTGACGGTCAATAACCCGGCAAATGAGAATTTCCCGGTCAGATAAACGGGCTTCGCGTCGTAAAAATCCACCCGGTATTTTACCGCTGGAATAAAATTTTTCGCGAAATTCCACAGAAAGTGGAACAAAATCCGCGCCTTCACGCTGTGTTTTACTTGATACCACGGTCGCTAATACCATTGTATCACCAACGCGTGCTAAAACAGCACCGTCTGATTGTTTGGCCATCCGGCCTGTTTCCAGGGTAATTAATTTACCCGCAATAGTTCTTTCTTTCGTAATCAAAATGTACTCCTCTGACAGCAACTACATTCCTGCTGTCAACTTTCATGTTATTTTCTTAAACCAAGTTCTTTAATAAGTTCAAAATAGCAATTATAATCTTCTTTTTTAATATAGCGTAATAAACGCCGGCGTTGACCAACCATTTGAGATAAACCACGGCGATTATGGTGGTCTTTCTTATGTATTTTTACATGTTCGGTTAAGTCCTTTATCCGTTGTGTTAAGATAGCAACCTGTACTTCAGGTGCTCCTGTGTCGTTTTCTTTTTTGCCGAATTTCTTAACTATTTCAGCAATTGTTTCTTTTTGTATACTTGACATTTTTCCTCCGTCAATATGTTTTACATTTCTCTATATCTTTTCTAATTTGCTCAATCAGAGCATCTTGACTTTCAAACTTACGTTCTTCACGTACAAAACGTTCAAAATATATCTTGATGGGTTTTCCGTATAAGGACTCCAGATGCGTGTTAATAACATGCACTTCTATTGAAAGATGGTCCTCAAAAAAGGTCGGACGCATGCCGATATTACAAATAGCCGGCAGGCGCTTCCCTTCAAGGAGGATTGTTACAGAATAGACCCCATCCCCGGGAATCATCACATGAGATAGATCCTGCTCGATATTCAGGGTGGGAAATCCCAGTGAACGTCCCCGTTTCACTCCGGGAATAATGTTTCCTGATATGCTGTAGGTATATTCCAGCATAGCATTTACATCCTCTATCCTTCCCTTTTTAAGCGTTTTCCGGATAAGCTGGCTACTGATATCCATATCTTTATATCGTGCCTTAGGAACGATAATAAGGTCGAATCCGTGTATTTTTCCGGCTTCGTGGAGATAGGATATGCCGCCTTCGTGTTTCCGCCCGATATGGTGATCAGGTCCGGCCACTAATGCCTTCAAGTCGAGATATGTCAATAAGCGTTTGATGAAATTATCACGTCCCATTTTCGCAAAGGCAGTATCAAAGTGTTTCACACAAACGATATCGATGCCCCTGGATCGTATTTCCGCGATTCTTTCTTCGGGCTTCATTAAGGCAATTACTTTCTGTCCGCTAAGCACCTCGCGGGGTGTGGGTGCGAAGGTAATGATCATACTTTTCACACCTCGCCGCTTGGCTTCTGTGCGTACAGCATCAATAATTGCATGATGCCCCTGATGCAGGCCATCGAATGAACCGACCGCCAATACAACAGCGGGCTTATCTTTTATGTCATCTAATAATTTATAGATTTCCATTCTTCAATAAATCCATCAATTGTATAGCATTCGTTCAAAACAACATCGCCGATCTGTTCGCGGATAAGAGTATCTGCATACCCTCCACATCCCAGAACCCGGCCTATATCTGCCGCTAATGTCCGAATATAAGTTCCCGAACTGCATCTTACCCTGCATGTCAGCACCGGCCATGAATACCTTAGTATATCAATCGCATCAATGCGGACATGTATTGGTTCTCTTTCAATGATCTTGCCGGCCCGTGCCAATTTATAAAGGGCTTTCCCTTTTATCTTCTTGGCCGAGTACATCGGCGGTATTTGGGTGATATCACCCCTGAATTGCCGGAGCTGCTCCTGAATGTCATGCACTGTCGGTGGCGTGTCAACAGTGGTGCTTTTCAGAACGCGACCGGTACGATCAAGCGTATCGGTCTCTATTCCCAGCTTTATATCAACGCGGTAGATCTTGTCCTTATTCTTATATTGATCCAGCAGTTTTGTATGCCTGCCAAATCCAAGAATCAGCACTCCTTCCGCGAAAGGATCAAGTGTTCCGGCATGTCCTACCTTTTTAAAGCCCGTAGCATACCGGCATTTATTTACGACATCAAATGATGTCCAATCTATCGGCTTATTAATGGGAACGGTCATTCCCAAAAGCTCGCCGTCTTTAGATATCTCGCAATAGTGTATTAACTCTTTCAACATTATCCAAGCTATCGTCAATAATAAATTTTACTTTGGGCACATAGCGCATGATGACTTTCTTTCCTATCTCCAGTTTTATGCGCCCCTTGTTAGCGATCATAATCTTCAAACAGTGATCCCGCACCTTTTCATCCGAAGGATATACGCTAATAAAGATCCGGGCATCTTTCAAGTCCTTCGTTAACTCAACGCGGGACACGGTCAACATGACATCCCGGCATTCTTCAGGAGCAAACCGTATAAGAAAATCTGCAACTGCATGCTGGATCTCTTTAGCTAAACGCTCAGGACGAGATCTCATTGATTACACCTCTAATTTCCGTTTAATGGCTTTTTCTGTGTAATTTTCAATGATATCGCCTACTTTGAAATCAGTAGAGGAATCAATAATGATACCGCATTCATATCCTTCCGCGACCTCTTTTGTATCATCTTTAAAGCGCTTAAGAGATGTCAAATACCCATTAAATATTTCCTCACCTTTCCGAAGGATACGGATAGTGGTATTACGTTTTATAATACCTGTTAAAACAATAGATCCGGCTACAATGCCCACCTTGGAAATCTTGATCAACTGCCGGACTTCGGCGGTTCCAATAATTTCCTGTACTTTCTCGGGTTCCAGCAGACCTTCCAATGCCAGGCGTGCATCTTCAACTACATCGTAAATAATCGTGTAGTTCCGAATCTCAACACTGCGTTCTTTCGCCAAATTGAGCGCTTGGTTGGTTGCATTCACATGAAATCCTACAATAACGGCCCGGGAAGCGGATGCAAGGTTAATATCCGATTCATTGATCATACCAATACCACGATGGATCACGTTAACTGCAACTTCCTTGTTGGATAATTTCATCAGGGAATCAGCAAGTGCTTCAATAGAACCATCTGCATCGCCTTTGATAATTAAGGAAAGTTCACGAACACGTCCTTCGGCGATCTGACGACCAATTTCATCCAGAGTTTGCAATGACTGTGCGCGGAATTCCTGTTCACGGTGTATTTTTTGGCGTTCGTTCGTAATGCGCTTAACTTCCCGTTCATCATCCAGTACGACAAAACGGTCACCTGCCTGCGGAACATTATCAAATCCCTGGACCTGAATCGGATCTGCAGGTTTAGCTTGTTTTATATGTTTACTAAATTCATTCATTATGGCCCGTACTTTTCCGGAAAAGCGACCGCAGATAAAGGTATCCCCGACTTTTAGCGTACCGCGATTGATTAAAACCGTGGCAACGGCACCCAATCCCTTATCCAATTTGGCTTCAATGACAATTCCGCTGGCATTGCCTTTAGGAGTGGATTTTAATTCAAGAACTTCGGTTTCCAGTAAAATAGAATCCAGTAATGCATCCATATTTAAACCGGTTTTAGCGGAAACGCGTACAGACTGTATTGAGCCGCCCCAGTCTTCAACAAGTATATTATTTTCAGATAATTCCCGGATTACCCGTTCAGGGTCGACATCGGGTTTGTCCATTTTATTGATCGCAATAATAATCGGGACACCTGCTGCCTGTGCGTGATTAATGGCCTCCTTGGTTTGAGGCATCACTCCATCGTCAGCAGCAACTACGATCACTACAATATCAGTGATTTGCGCTCCCCGTGCGCGCATAGCGGTAAAAGCCTCGTGACCGGGTGTATCCAAAAAGGTAATGTATTTCCCGCTGGCAGTTTTAACACTGTATGCACCAATATGCTGTGTGATACCGCCCGATTCACCATCAACTATTTTTGAATGACGGATATAATCCAGAATAGATGTTTTCCCATGGTCAACATGTCCCATTACTGTTACAACAGGGGAACGTTCAATTAAATCTGCCTCTGCGATCTCTTCTTCTTCTTCAATAATATCAGGTATATATTCTTCTAATTTAATTGCCTCATAATCGAACTCTGCAGCAAGCAATTCAATCGTATCCCAGTCCAAACGCTGATTGATCGTTACCATGAGACCCATATTCATACATTTTTCGATAATATCCACTGCCGTGACATCTAAATGCTTCGAGAGTTCTTCAACACTGATAAATTCAGTCACTTCAATGATATTTTCATCAAGAATTTCTTCAACATCTTCGGCTTGTTTGGATTTATATTTTTTCTTTTTAGATTTGTCTTCCATTGATGCCAATGTTGCACGAATTGATTTATTGACCTCTGCCTGATCAACAGCTTTTTTCTTTTTATGCCTGCGTCTTGATGGTGCCGGCACTGCAGTTTGTATATCCTCAATATTTTTAGATTGCCGGAAACGATCAAGGCGGGATTCCATTTCAGAGATCTGAATACGTTTTGTAGCTTGTTTATGCCGCTGTTTGAGTTTTTCAAGTTTATTCTCAAACACCTCTCCTATAACTTTCTTGTCTTTACTTTTTTTCTTCCTCTCTTCACCGTCTTTTGAACCTGATTTTTCTTTTTTTAATAATTCCGTGGCTTCTTTTTCTGCTTTTTCCCTCTCTACTTTTTGTTCTTTCAGCCGCCGGGATTCATCGGCCGCTTTTTCTTTTTCATGCTTTTCCTTATCCAGGGTTCTCTTTTCAATATTATTACTATCATCTTTCTTTTTAGCTGTCTTTTTTACAGGTTCGGGTTCGGGTTCCGGCTCAGCTTTAAGAGTTTGTAATACTTTTTCCTGGACTTTCAGGCGTGCAGCTTCTTCATGTTTTTTTTCTTCTTCACGCGTACGGCGGCGATCTTCTTCACCCTGACGTTTTTGCGCACGTTGAGCCATCAGGTTATCCGCCTTTTTCACGTCGTCAGAAAAATGCTCTAATACGATCAGCTGAGTGTCGGGATCCAACGCTTTGTTCAATGAAGCCGATATATCTCGTAATTTTAGGTATTCTATAATATCTTTATGCGATATATTGAGCTTTTTTGCCAATTGAAATATTTTTACAGGTTTGTCAGCAAAAGCTGTCATACACAACTCCTAATTCATATTATTCATTCACTTTATCTGTTTCAGAGAAAGCTTCATCGTCCGTATTATGATCAATATCAAGTTCTTTGTCACTGCTGCGTTTCATTTCAATCGCTTCATCAATAAGCCGTTCAATCTTTTCGAACGTTTTTTCACCCATTCCCTTGATTTCCAGTAAATAACCGGTCTCGGCATTTTTGAAATCCGCAGCGGTTTCGATATCAGCATCTGAAAGCGCATGGATCTGCGCAGATGTTATACCTTTAATATCCTCAATAAAAATATCATCCCCTTCAATGCGGTTATATTCAGATTGACGTATTGCGTCAATTTCATATCCGGTTACCCGACCTGAGAGTTTAATATTAATTCCACCTGATCCAATGGCGGTCGCAATTTCATTATCATCAAATACGGCTGTTGCTGTGTGACGTTCTTCATCAATTTCAAGATATAGGGGCTTGACAGGTGAAAGTGCGCGAGAAATCAGGAGCTCGGATTCAGTACTGAAGTTAATGATATCAATATTTTCACCGTTTAATTCCTTTACAATTGCTTTAATACGACTTCCTTTGATTCCCACACAGGCGCCGACAGCGTCAATACGCTTATCGTTGGATTCCACAATAATTTTGCTGCGTCTTCCGGGCTCGCGTGCAATAGAGCGGATCTCAACAATGCCGTCAAAGATCTCGGGTACCTCAAGTTCGAACAGGCGACGTAAGAATGAATCATCCGCGCGGGAAATAATGATCTCAGGCCCCCGCAAGGTCTTGCGAACCTCTTTGATAATTGCCTTGATAGTATCACCGCGATAATAATGTTCGGTGGGTATCTGCTCTTCGCGCAGCATTTTCAATTCGGTTTTATCAATATTGACAAATACGGCATCGTTGCGGCGAATCTGATGGATATTTCCAATAATGATCTCACCGACACGGTTTTGATATTCTTCAAAGACCTGATTTCGTTCAACTTCCCGAATTTGTTGTCCTAATACCTGTTTTGCCGCAGATATCATGCGACGACCGAAAATAGCAGGGTCAATGATCTTTACGATCACCTCTCCAACTTCAGGATTTTCCACGTCCGGCAATAACCGGGCTTTGGAAATAGGAATTTCAACAACTTCGTCATCCAGTTCTTTATCATCAACAACGATCAGTTCCTGGTATATTTCGATTTCGCCTTTATCAGCGTTGACAATAACATCAAAGTTGTCAACTTCACCATATTGTTTTTTAATAATGGTATCAAATACCTTCACGATGATCTCACCGACTTCGGAGCGGTTAATACCTTTTTCTTTTGCTAATTGAGCAAAAGCTTCAATGAGATTTTTACTGTCCAATTGTCTATCTCCTACTTTACCATTTTAATACTATGTTAGCGTATTCAATTTCTTTCAACGAAATACGCAGGGTTTCATTTTCTTTCTTTTTCTTCACCGCAAAATACAACGCATCTTCATCAACATCTGTAATTGTTCCCTTAATGGGATTATTATGTTCTTCACTTTTGTGTTGCAATAGGATATCATGACCTATGTTTTTGCGAAAGTGACGCGGTAAGGTTAAGGGAGTGTCAATTCCCGGCGAACTTACTTCTAAACGAAATCGCTCAGCATACTCTTGCTCATATACAGGATCATTAAGTATTTTTTTAGTGATACTTACCAGTATGCTCGATGAAATACCGTCCCCGGTATCACAAATTACCTTGATAGTACCACCGATTTCAGACATTTTGATGTCTTCAATAAATACTCCCGATGCTTCCGCAATGTCTTTTATAAGCCTTTGAATATCGCTCATTTTTCAACGTCCTTTAATACGAAAAGTGGGAATAATCCCACTTTCGCGCCTAATATATATAATAAGGTACGTTTGTGCAACCATTTTTTATCTTTGTTTATCTATTTTCCCCATATACTAACAAGCATTTTCATATACTAAATTTTCTTATTTTCCGGTGTAATAGCAATTTCAGAAAGTTATTTTCTTAAAAAATGGTCCATTATTTTGATTTTTTATCCATTCCAATGTCTGTATGGTTTTTGAATTTATATCTTATTTAGAAAAGAAAATTAAATTGCCGCATTCATCTTTTGCATCTTAAGTCGACCTCCCCAACTCCTCCCAAGGAGGGGCTCTGTGAGGCCTCCCCGTCAGCTGACGGGAGGTTTGTCCCGATATTTATCGGGAGACAAAGGAGAGGTCTCTTGCTTCGCCAAACAAGTAAGAAAATCAAGGCATTCCAATGCAGAGATGAGAAAAGGGAAATAGAACAATTTCCCCTCCTTGTCAAGGAGGGGAGAAAGGGGAGGTCAAATTACATGCATGATATCTACACGTTGATAAGAACCACCCCCTGCCCCCTCCTAAATTAGGAGGGGAGAAAAGAGAAAAACACAAAAGTTTATTTGGCCCCGAATTAATCGGGGGAAGCCCTATTTTTTTGAAACCTTTATCCCCGAGCTAAAGCATCCCGCCCCGAAGCTTCGGAGTCGGGAAATTTTAAGCTGTGGATTTTAATTCAACAAACATTTGGGTTTTAACTTTAAAGTTACCATTAAACCTCTTTTCCGGTAAAATAAAAAAAAGAGCAATGATAATATTGCTCTTTTTCTGATTTTTTCGCTGTAAAATTTAAAAATTAGCTAAAACATTTATACGATTTAACTCGTTTTCATCCAAGTCAAGTTTTGTTAAATAATCCAATACGGCATCCCGTTTTGCGCTTTCATCCACTTCTATATAAGCTTCTGCCGCGCGGATACCGTAAGCAAGTTTATCCGTTTTTGTCAAAGCATGTTTTGCCGCTTCCAAATAATTTCCACCTGCTGTAAGTGCATCGCCGTTTCGGTAATAATATGTCCCAATAAGCTGATATGCGCTTGTTTTCAGTGCGTCATCATTAATATTGCTATTTACGAACGTCTCAAAATATACAACACTTTCATCTTCCGGCTTTTCCAATTTATGTGAAATAAGGCCAAGATAATAGTAGCCGCGTTTACCCCAGTCAGTAGTCTCGTATTGTTCTGTCAATAAATTGAATTGATCTTCAGCCAAAGCCAGATTATTCTTGTTGTAGTAATCCATAGCAATACCGAAATATCCTACCGCCTGAGTGTTTTTTTGTTGTGTAATTGCTTTATTTCCAAAAAAGCCGCCAACAGCAATAACAAGGATAATTCCAGCTATCATTATTGTCTTTTGTTTTTTTTGAAAAAATCCAATTATATGGGCAACTTCCTCGAAAAATGGATCTTCCTTCAGTTGTTTTTTCGTCATGTGTTTTTCAGTCATATTCTACCTTTCGTTCTCGTCGTTTTTTTTCGTACCCCCGGCCCGATTCGAACGGGCGACCTCAGGTTTAGGAAACCTGCGCTCTATCCGTCTGAGCTACAGGGGCTCAAATCAATCGCAATTATACCTAATTCATAAAACGATTACAAACTCTTTTTATCGAATCACGATGAACTTTAAATTGGCTGCGTCTCCTACCCTCAATAGCGTTACTCCGCTTTCCTCATCCATCACATCTTCGGTGACTACGATCCGGGCAATATAGATACCGGTTTTAATCAGCTGGTTTGTATCCGTGGTTAAATCCCAGGATTCATCACCTGTCGGAAAAGTATGGTTGATGGTTTTCACCAGATCGCCGCGTTCGGAAAAGATAATAATATCACATTGCGGAGGAAGTCCGTAAAAGTTAATTTTATTCTTATCTGCTGTTGTTTCACCGTACTGCAAAGTACGTGCTCTCCGGTTATACGGATTGGGTACGACACGAATGTCATCAAGAATAGTTCCTGCCGGACGCTGCAGACTTGCTGCTTCGTTGGTCATCGTATGAAATTTACTGCTGACCAGTTCCTTGCCGGTTGATCCGTTATCATAACTTTCAATATAGTAGTAATAGCTGAATCCGCGGATAGCGGAGCGATCCTGACAGGTATTCGTGACCGCAATACCTGTTGATCCGCCGCATTCAAAGATTAGGTGATACGTTGAATCCGGTTCCTGCAAAGCACGGTACACGCGATATCCTGAAAATGTCGGATAGGTTTCCGGATTGTAGTTCCACTCAAGAACGACACGGTCGCCACCGGGAAGTACGGAAAAACGTGATGGCGGTGGCGGCGGAACAGCAACTGTATACCCGTTATTGTTATTATAATTGTCAATTGCACGCTGGAATGTCATAAATAAGCTGTCTTTACCTGTCATCACCCAGGCACGTTTATAATCATCAATATCGGCAGCTGGGTTACCTCCTGGCAGCGCTAAACTTCCGCCGGCACCGGTATAAAGAGAATTTGCTGAAAAATTCGCGCGTTGACACCAGTTAAGACCCACTTCATTACGTTTTTCCCAATCCAGTACGCCAATCGCTTCAGCTAAAACAATTTTAATAGAATCGCCGTGTGCAATCGTATAGGGACCAAATCCCATACCTACGCTCGCCCCTCCAGATCCGGGAGTCCATTTATCAGCCGTTTCGCCTGAAGCTATAACCTCATTGGCATGTGAAACACCGCGACCTTCTCCCGTGGGGACATCGGCAACAGTCGGAATATTTCCGGGATTATCTTCCATGTGCTTATAGCGTAGAGTCATCATGTTTGGATTAAATTCCTCAGAGTCATAACATACAATTGCATTTGACTCTAACCAACGATAGGTACTTGGCTGGTTTGGATCATCACTGTTATCTGTAGTAAGTTTATCTGCATGGATCACCCCGGTACCGGAGATATGCGGACTTGCAAGATGTCCATCGACCTTAAAGTCCGGTGCTCCGAGATTATCGTAAGGTGCGGTAAAACGTTCACTGTGTGTACCATTCCATGACCAGACAGCCCGCAAGCCGGGATACCCGGGATAATCATAGCCGGGATAAGACCAGTCGTTCATCTGATTTTCGCCCCATTTAGCAGCACGGGTTACCAGGCTTAGATCATAATCAGCCGCTTCATATGCCAGCCCATACCGCCACTGCCAGTAAAAAATCACATCATTGAGGGTTTGCGTATGTACATCTCCCTCAGGATTATATATACCGGTGTGTTTAAAGGTGTATTCATAAATAAAATAGTTTTGATGATCTTCATGACTAAAAGCATAAATATCCCGTGTTACGGTAATTCCTAAAGAGGTGTTTATTCTGGCATGAAGTTTACGGTCTGCAACCAAGGTGGGATCAACTACATCTACCTGATCGGTATAAATATGCCGTGCAGCCGGTACTCCGTTTACCAGTACCTCGCATTGATCGAACTGCCCGATAAGCTCAAATTCCTGTGCCATCCAGCTGCTAACTTCATCTACACGGCGTGGACCATTGATAATTACTTTATAATCATATGTGACGGAATTAATCGGATCGGTATAATTTTTACATCCTATCCAAAGTCCTTTTGCCGCCTGTACATCTTGAAAACCGCGAAACTGAGGATAAGATAATCCGTCAACCTGTGTATCCTTTGGCCCTTCTGATTCCAGCTCACTTCCATGTGAAAAAAACCAATTCGATAACTCCGTGATCTGCAGGTATTTCTTCTCCCCTGCAAACGTTATTACAGTTAGCAAAATAAGCAGCAGAAATAATATTTTTTTAATATTCATCGTATTAGTTCCTTATTATTTATTCAAATCAAAAGATAAATTAATGCCAAAAAATACATCTCTCGGATTTAAAAAATTGAATGACGAAAAGTTCGGCATATCAATGTATGCTTTTGAATCCAATACCTCTTGTACCCTTGCGTCATCTTCAGGTACATATATGCCTTGCTCAAAACGATAGTAATCGCCATCAACTGCATTATAATAAATGACCCCTGCTTCGCCGATACCCGTATTTGTAATATCCCATACATGATCCATAGGAACGTAATCGATTCCTATATTCCGGAATTCGCCGGGATGATCATCACCGGGAATATTACCGTAATCGTCAATTTCATCAATGATCTCCTGCGGGAAGTGCAAGGAATAATAATAGCTGTCTCTGTCCGACGAACTAAAAACTGATCCGGTGTAAAGAGCTTTTCGGTTTATAACATTATAAATATCCAAAAAGACACTTACGGTAAAACGGTCGAATTTAAAATTCTTATTGAATTTCATATCAGCATAATGGGTATTTTTCCAACGAATATTATTGGTAATTTTAATTCCATTTTCACGCTTACTTGTGGGATTCCATGTAATCCAGTTTCCCTGCGTCCATCCGCCGATAATACTGCAGTGCCATCCGCCAAGAACATAGATACCACCAAAATCAGGTCCAAATTTTACCGGCGTATGGAAATCAAGATAGGCTTTAACACGCGGTACCGGAAGCGCTTGTCCATAGCTTGGTTCTTGCCGTTCGTATTCGCGCTGTACCATCACATCCTGATAATAACGCTGCAATCCGAATTGTCCCCAGGACTGCACCCGGTATTCCAGATTTATATTTCCGGTAAACCAGTCGCCGAATATTTTTGACAATTCAATTTCAGCACCCCGGATATCTTCGTAGCTGTTAGCGGTTACCATGCCGTAGTCTGCCGCTCCATCCACACTTTGATAATAGGTGCGGTCCGTCTGGTCCACAATATCCTTATAGTATCCGGAGATACGCAATAAATAATCATTAAAAAGTGCCTGATCAAACCCAATCTCATACGATGTGGTTTTCGCCAGTGCTATCGCTGGATTTCCCATAGTAATAACTTTACCTGTTGCATAGCGCTGCACGCGATACATGCTTTCGGCAGCTGGTAATTGGACATACTGACCATAGTTAAAAAACAGTTTTGAGGTTTCGCTGATTGGATGGGAAATACCAATACGCGGACTCAGATAAAATTTCGGTGCAACCGTGACCATTTCAATTTCAACATTCGGGTCACCGAAAAAAGGATCATATTCTGTTACATCGTACCATTCCCCGTTGGCATCAATAAACTGACCGGTAACTCCGAGATTGGCAATAAGTCCTTCATATTCAAGTTTATCCTGCACATAAAAGATGAAGCGGTATGGATTTTGTTCATATTGTGTCCAATATTGGCCACTGGGCAGAACCAACCATGATCCAAAATTCATTTTCAGGTGATCATACTGAAATTCGATACCTGCTTTTATATGATTGTTTTCATTTATCTGGTTGCCATAATCGGCACGGAAGCGGTAGGTCGCAATGGAACTGGAGTCGCGTCCGGTCCCAAATGCACCGCCCATCATCATACCGTTAATGCCGACAAGACTTAGGTCTTCGTGCCAGCCAAAGGGTGCGTCACCGGCAAAATATCCCGGAACAACCTCAAAAAGTACAGACGTATCCCGGTCGGGCATAGGGCCTGTTTCATAACGTTTAGTTTGTATCTGACCAATAATATCCAGCGTACTGTGATCATTCAGGAGATTAGTATATTTTAACGAAAAGGTGTTATCATACTCACTGGAAATAGAGTAATAGCTATCGGAAAATACACGTGTATCAAACACATTTAAATCGGTAACCGCACTTGCCGGACCGTAAATACTGCTCATCATGCCGGCATATCCGCCACGGGAACTGGATGTACCGTTTTTATAATGCATCATTCCGATAAATGATATTTTTTGATTTGCCGATAAATTCGATGTTAGTTTTAACATCCCGGTGCGATCGGTAATACCGTCGGTACACATTGGCACAACATACATGTTTTTATCTTCGCGGTAAGATGCAAAAAAGCGCAAATTACCTAATTTCTCACCGATAAAAGGAACCGGGCCGCCAAATCCGGCATCAATATTGTAATCCCAATCACGAATGACACCGTCACGACGATGTTCATATAGGAAGACACGTTGCGCGCCGGCAGCAGTCAAATCATCATTTGGATTGGAATTTGACAGTAAAGAATAAGCTTTATTATTCCAGCCGCTAAAAGAGATATATTGCTCCTGTGTGTATGAAGGCCAGGGAGATGCATCATACATACCATTGCCATTTACATCATTATAGGGTTCGCCTACATCCCACTGTCCATTTTGATTTGCGTCTGTATAAGTATCAATGCTTGTACCATTCCAACATACTTCATCATCAAGATAAGGCCGCAGCCAGAACGAGGAAGGATCATAGGGAGACATATTAAAGGTTTTATTTGTCGGAGGACTTCCTTTGAGATTCATGACAAATTCATATTTATCCAATTTCCCTTCACGCATTACAACATTCACGACACCGGAACGCACATTATTATACTCTGCCCCCATACCTCCGGTTTGGATAGATAACGCCTGCACTGCACTCAAAGGGACTACAGAGGTCGGCTGATTTGTACGCGCGTCACGCTGAATAATACCGTCGACCATAAATGATACTTCATCACTGCCACTTCCCCTAATACCATATCCGGAAGTAATACCGGCTTTTAAAGCAACGATTCCACCAATCGTTGTTGCGGGAAGTGCCTCCATTTCTTCTCTGGAAACATTGGCCATACTGCCGGTGACGTCTATTTCGACTACCTTTTTCTCAGCTTCTACCACAACGCCTTCCAGACCAATAACATCGTACTGCAGTTCAAAATCAAGATATTTAGTCAGATCAATTTTTATCTGAACATCTTTGACTGTCAGGTTTTCATAGCCAATAAAGCGGCTTATAATATTATAGGTTCCGGGAGGAACATTTAATATAACATAGAAGCCTTCCGCGTTCGCGGCAGCCCCCATTCCTGTCCCTTCTATAAGAACATTTGCACCGGACAGTGCTTCTCCTGTCTTACCATCTGTAACTGTTCCCATTATTTTACCGGTCACGCCGGCAAACATGAAACTCACTACAAATAATAAACATAAAATACGCTTTATCATTTTCATTATTTTACCTCATTGTTTAGATGAGTTTTATCTATCATTTTTAT
>JAUXEL010000183.1 GCA_030620575.1 Fidelibacterota bacterium | reverse complement strand
CAATCAAACAATACTTTATCATCTAAATAAGGATTATCTGCAAATCCCTTAACTGATATATCAATTTCATTCTCATCGTGAAATAAGTTCTCGTGGTTATATTGCATGTTTACATTACTGGATATTTTAGGTAACTGTCCCTCCCATTCATCTTCCAGTAAATATTGGTTATTTACTGTGATATATATTTGATGATCCATTTCATCACTAACGGAATAAGTCAGACCTTGCATGCGGATGGTGAATTCAACATTATATGGAGAGTCTAAGGCCGGGTCCCAAAGGTTAAATGGGAATGTGACACTGCGACCGATACTGATAGCGGGAGAATAAAACTCATGTTCATATTTGTGAGAGAGCTCCTCTTCATGCAAGCGCGCCAAAGGTTCATAGAGCATGTTTTTTTCTATATGTATTGTGCTGCGAAATGTTTGATTATCCTGTGGTAAAAATATTGCATTCCCGGTAATTTCGCTGTTTTCCTGTATATATCGCAAACCGTTACCGTCGGACCAACTCATTTGAACAACATCATAATCAGAAAAAGGATTAAAAAGATAATTCCCGTAAGGATTTTTCAGTTCCGGAATATAAAATTGCATAACATCATGATATTGAAAGGTTTCCCGACCCAGTTCATATGTACTTGTAACCCGGCAAGGAATTTCTTCCCCCCACCAAAACAATTTAATATTATCGGGATAAATTGTCCGAAGGTCAATATCCCGGTCTGCCAAATCCTCACCACTCACTTGATAGACCCCCGGTTCCTGAATGTATAAAGCAAAAAATTCATCAGGCAAGGTTGTTTTTAATGTGGCTGTTTTGGCAAATGCGGGTTTTTCTTTTTTTAAATCTGCTTTTTGCAGGCTTTTCTGTGTTGTTGGCAGCAAATATATGCTTGCTTTTTTCAAACATTTGACCTGTCCGTTCTGCAGCGGAATTAGAGGGGTAATTTCCAACAATGTGCCAATTCCCGGAACGGGTTGTAAGCGAACAAAATCGGACATATCCCGGATATCCAAATAATCAATAGCCCGGGAGTCAATATCACCGTAGTCTGCAGATAGATCAGGAGCCATAAATAAAGCTTCTTCTTTGTCCTTTATTTGAAATACAACTTGATCTGTTGTGTTTTCAATTAAGATAGTATATACGGGATAATAGCGTCCTTTGTAATAAAAACTGCCGGCAATTCCGCCTTGGGATATCTGTCCTGTTTTTACAAATTGAGTGATATCAGATTGACTTAAATCCCACTCATAGGAAAATTGTACAGGAGTTTCTTTTACGTCCCATGTGGCGGCAAAAAGTGTGCCACTTATCGCTATCAATCCGAAAATTAGATATCTAACGATTAGATAAATAGGTATACAACGATGTCCGGAGTTCGTCTTCATTTACATCTCGTTTCAGTTTCCCTTGAAAAGCAATAGAAATTTTTCCGCTTTCTTCTGACACAATAATAACCGTTGCGTCACTTTCTTCCGATAATCCCAACCCGGCCAAATGGCGCGTGCCAATAGTGGGGTCCAACTCAATATTTTCACTTAAGGGCAATATGCATTTTGCCGCTAAAATTCGTTCTTCAAAAATAATTACCGCTCCATCGTGCAAAGGAGAGGTGGTATTAAAAATCGACAAAAGCAGGTCGTGATTGATAATTGCGTTGACTTTTACACCTCTGTCAATAATAGATTTTAACCCGCTGTCGCGTATTACGACCAATAAAGCGCCCATCCCTGCTTTTTTCAATTCAAATACAGAATGAATAATTTCTTCTGTCTTGCTGTTATCTGATTTAGCCATCCATCGTAATAAAGGATTTTGTCCAATATACAAAAGTACACGCCGCAGCTCCGGCTGAAATAAAATAATAAATAAAATAACCCAAACGGTGGCAAGGCGTTCAAACAACCATGCTGTTGCGCGAAAATTCAATAGATGTGCAATAAGCCCTAAAATAGCTATTGCGATCATACCATATAACATCTGGCTGGCGCGGGTATCACGAAACAACATATAAGTACCATAAAAAACAAAACCAACTACAATTATATCGATAATATCGATAAGAGAAATAGAAATAAATCCGATGTTAAATAATTCTACCATATGTTTTTTAAAACCTTTAATGCCTGTACAGTTTCTGTTACATCATGAACCCGTACAAAACGGACACCACGAATAGCGGCAATACAGGCGATAGTCAATGAACCCGGAAGCCGATCAACGATTCCTGCTCCGCTTATATCGCCAATCATCGATTTCCTTGATGCTCCAATTAAAAGAGGATACTTCAAATTAAGAAATGTATCAAGGTTTTTCAGGATAGCAATATTATCTTCCAGTCGTTTCCCAAAACCGATACCCGGATCCAAAATGATATTCTCCTTTTTTATCCCGGCATTAATGGCTATTTGTGTTTGCCGTTGAAAAAAACGATAAATTTCTTGAATGATATCTTTTGATGACGGTATCACTTGCATGGTTTTGGGCACTCCCTTCATATGCATCAGAATTAAATCTGCATCATATTCTGCTACATGGAGTGCAATTGTTTCATCGAATTGAAGACCGGAAATATCATTGACAATTTCAACTCCCAGTTTAAGTGCCTCGTGCGCTACTTCAGCCTTTGTTGTGTCAATGGAAACCTTTGTTTTAAGGGAAACTACCCGTTCCAAAACCGGCATCACACGATCTAATTCTTCCTGCAAGGAAATAGGGTCAGATCCCGGTCGGGTAGATTCTCCGCCAACATCTATAATATCCGCGCCATCTTTTACCATTTTTTCTGCATAAATACAGGCATCCTCAGTGTTTTGAAACAATCCGCCATCGCTAAATGAATCAGGCGTAACATTTAAAATGCCCATTACCTGCGTTGTAATTTTGTTACTCAT
>JAUXEL010000188.1 GCA_030620575.1 Fidelibacterota bacterium | reverse complement strand
GCATACGATTCCCATTTTTTAATCTGTTTCACACAACGGGCAGACCTTTTATTCCGTATTGATTTATTCGTAATAAAGTAGTAATATGGGTCATGATAAAAAAATGTATTTCTTCTTGTATTATCTTTCTTGTTTTGACATGCAATATCGCCTCTGCAGATATTTATGCTAATGTCAGTTCTGATATTTCTTCCCGCTATGTGTTCCGCGGATTCACACCCGGAGGTAATCACCCGGCAGCGGCACTCAATTTCTCTGCCTATTTTACATCAAGCAACATTAACGTATCACAGTGGTTTGTCAATACTCTGGGGGATGTTTCCGCCTACCATGAATCCGGAACCATGCTAAGTTACTATCATTATTTTAACGATCGAATTATTGTATCCGGCGGACTGACGGCATATCTGTATCCCAGGGTTCCGAATACAAATTTGCTGGGACTGGAATTCGGCCTGACCCTTTCAGATGCAGGTTTTATTATTCCCTACTTTGTCGAATCCCACATTGATGTTATCGCCGGAAGCTGGTATGTTAAGCTCACCGGCGGATACACATTCAATACATTTTTACCCATTAATTTTACTGTTTCCAACGGTATTAATTTACTTCCTTATACGCGATACGGAGAAGCTGTGCCCGGTGGGTTTTCGGATATTTCGGCGCAGCTGAGCAGTTACGTTATATTAAAAAACTGGCAATTTACTCCGAAATTATCGTATATTGTTCCGCTAAATACATTGATCAATGATACGATGATGTTGCAAGCATGTTTCAATGTCGCTTACTCGTTTTAGCGAAAAGGGGAAACGATGAAAAAATCAATATTATGTATAATCGCACTTAGCATAACAATATTGCTACTTTACGGACAAACAGAATCCTATGTGGTTGTTTACGATGATGCCTTTATTGGTAAAATAACGGCTGGCGGGGATGTTTTTACACAAGAAAAACTGACAGCAGCCCATGAAGATCTGCCTCTCGGTACCCGGGTGGAGATATTAAATATTCAAACCGGTAAGCGTGTTATGGTTACGGTAACCGACAGGATTGAAAATGCAGCGGACCTGTTCTGGATTTCAAAATCTGCTGCTGACACTCTTCAAATATACTCAATTCACCCGGTCGAAATACTTTATTCTCTGGTTGGAGAAGCTGCTGTCTTGCAGCAAACACAGGTAAATCAAGAATTATTTGCATCACTCGGTCCCAATATGGAATTTCCGCTTGGAAATCCATGGGTTCCCAAGATCCTGAAGGGAAACACGACTTCCAATGGTGAAACGATCTATGGTGTGCAGGTTTATTCCGCTAAAAAACGTATGGATGCCGTCGTTTTATCGCAGCGTATTCAATACCATTTTGATTACTTAAGCTATATTGAAAAAAAACGCCTGAAAAACGCAACATTATTCCGTGTTATTGTTGGTGACTTCAATACCCTTGAAGCCGCCAGGGAGTGCTATTATAAACTCCATACCGATTTACCTGATATTTTTTTACTGGAAATGCATTAATAAATGATAACTATACACCCTCTCCTTGACCCTGAAAAGCAGCTGCGTGCCCGGGATTATGAAACAAAAAAACGAAAGCTGTCCTTTATTCATCTCATTGCCGGTTTTTTATTTACACTTATTTTTATTTTATGGATAAGCCGACCCTTGCTAACTGTACTGCCCGCATTTCCGGTATTTCGTTTTCTTCTTTTTCTGTGGAGCCTAGCACTTTTTTCCCTGCCCGTTGATTTGTTATTCTCCTATATTTCGGGTTATAAAATTGAACATCAGTTCGGATTTTCCAATCAAAATCGTAGACAGTTCTTTACTGACGAAGCAAAGAATTTTGCCATTAACCTTGTAATAAGTCCGCTTTTGGCGTTGATCCTTTTTCTGACATTTTGGCTTTCGCCTTCTATGTGGTGGCTTTGGGCGGCATGTGCTATGATCCTGGTTTCCGGAATTTTTGCTACGCTGTATCCAATCGTTATTTTACCTCTGTTTAATAAATATACTCCCATTGAGGATAAGGAACTGACCGGGCGGCTCAAGAAAATTCTGGAAGACGGCGGATTAAAAATTAAGGGTTTTTATTTGCAAGATATGAGTCGGCAAACCAAAAAGGAAAATGCTTTTTTGGGCGGCTTAGGAAAAACCCGACGTGTTGTACTCAGCGATAATATTATCAGGAATATGGAATTGGATGAACTGGAAACGGTTATCGCACATGAGGTCGGACACTATAAACGAAAGCATATTATCAAAAACATCTTTATCGGCGCAGTTTTTCAACTTATCGTCTTCTTTCTTGTACACCATATCATGCTGCGTATCTACCCCGATTTTCTGACATCATTTGACAGTATGCTTGCCTCTTTCCCGGTTTTTCTATTGTGTATCAGCTTTCTGAATATGATCATCATCGCCCCTTTCTCAAATGCCTTGTCACGATTTCATGAGAAGCAGGCAGACCAATATGCTCTGGATTCCACCCGGAAAGCAGACGCTTTTCAGCACGCTATGGCCGGATTGGCAAATCGCAATCTTTCTAATGCCTACCCTACTTCTTTTATTAAATGGATGTATTACTCCCATCCGCCGGTAGGAGAACGACTTCAGGCAGCCGGGAATTGGAAGAAGCTTGGTTGAAGAGTTTAAGGGGTTTAAGGGGTTTAAGGGGTTTAAGGGGTTTAGGAGTTTAGGAGTTTAGCTGAAGAGTTGATTTGTTGATTTGGACTTCCTACAAAAAAGTGGACAAAAAGTTAAGCCACAAAACGTTGTTGAAATTCTTTTGTCATATAGTAATTCTTCAGGT
>JAUXEL010000142.1 GCA_030620575.1 Fidelibacterota bacterium | reverse complement strand
GGGTTTTAACCCCGGGATAAAAGATGAAATGAAAATCAAATTAACTGATCATTTTTTAGCTAAATAGCCTCACAAAATTACCATTAATCCGAATAATAGCATCGCTTTATTAATTATTGCGGAATCATCTAATTTGTGAATCATTGGATGAACAATATTTTTATGAATTATTATTTTTCATTCCTTGATTTTTTATGATACTTCTTCGCTATGTTTTGCGCATTATTTATGCTTGTAAAGTTCTCTATAATTAGGTTTTATGTGCATTTTCCCTTTTTTGTTTTTATTATTCTTTGTACATTGCCTTCAGTAATAAATTGTTAAATTGGATGAAAATGTGTGTTGCAACACCTACTGTTTGAAGGAGGAAATATGGCAACCATTAATCGTGTATTGATTCATGCAGATGATTGCAAGGGCTGTGGCCTTTGTGTTGAGGCCTGTCCGGTAAATGTCCTTGATTTTGCGGATAATTTAAATGCTATGGGATATCGCCCTGCCCATTACAAGGGCGAGGGATGTACCGGTTGCGGTACCTGTTTTTATGCTTGTCCCGAAACGAGTGCTATTACGGTTATCCGCAATGTTGATGGCTTAGAAACCGGTCATTGTTCCCACTGCAATAAAACTGTAAAGCAAATCCCTGATTATCGCGACAGTGATAAAAAGATTTGCATTGAATGTTTGAATCCCTGTTAACCATTAAGAAATAAGAGGTCTATATGTCAAAGGTTCTCATTAAAGGCAATGAGGCGGTAGTCCGCGGTGCTTTATTAGCAGGATGTAAAAGTTTCTTCGGGTATCCGATTACCCCGGCTAGTGAAATAGCCGAAACTGCCGCATATTACTTTCCGTTATTGGGCGGTACTTTTTTACAGGCTGAAAGTGAAATTGGTGCTATTAATATGATCTACGGCGCTGCCAGCTTTAATACGCGTTGTATGACCGCCAGTTCAAGTCCCGGATTCAGTTTAAAACAAGAAGGCATTTCCTATATAGCGGGTGCGGAACTTCCCTGTGTGATCATTGATATTATGCGTGGTGGACCGGGTCTTGGAAATATTGCCCCGGAACAAGCAGATTATAATCAGGTTGTCAAGGGCGGCGGTCATGGAAATTATAACCTGATCGCTCTGGCTCCCAACAGCGCACAGGAAATGTGTGATTTAACGATGCTGGCGTTTGATCTATCGGACAAATATTGTAATCCGGCAGTGGTTCTTGCGGACGGTATTATCGGCCAAATGATGGAGCCGGTGGACTTTCCTAAGCCGGTTGAAACCATACCGGAACGTCCCTGGGCTGTAAAGGGAACTGCGGATTCACATAACCTTATTTGCTCTATAGAACTGTTGCCTGACAAACTGGAAGCCCATAATGAGGCTTTGCAGGCAAAATATGCTAAAATAAAAGAGCATGAAATACGTTATGAGGCAACCCGTTGCGATGATGCAGAACATATCCTTATCGGCTATGGAATTGTCAGCCGTATTCTTCATACCGTAGTTGACGTTCTGCGTGCGGAAGGTATCAAGGCCGGTTTATTCCGTCCTATTACTTTATTTCCCTTTCCAACACCGCAATTTGAGGCCTTTGCAAACGACAAGAATGTAAAATCATTCTTTGTGTCTGAACTGAGTGCCGGTCAAATGGTGGATGACGTTCGTCTTGCTGTTAACGGAAAAAAACCGGTTAATTTGCATACTCGGATGGGTGGAAATATTCCCACAGTAAAGGAACTCGTTGATAAATTCAAAGCAACTATATAGAGGCATAGCATGAAAACAACTATTTTACAAAAACCCGCAAGCTTTTATGATGAATTTGTGCTTAAAGGCGGAAGTCAGTTAAAAAGCACCCATTATTGCCCGGGCTGCGGACACGGGATTTTACATAAGCTTATTGCGGAAGCCATCAGCGATTTCAATATTCAGGATAAAACCGTATTGATCTCTCCGGTTGGCTGTTCTGTGTTTGCTTATTATTATTTTGACGTGGGCAATATTCAAGCCGCACACGGACGCGCCCCTGCTGTCGCTACGGGCTATAAACGCGCCAACCCTGATTCTATCATGATTTCTTATCAGGGTGACGGAGATTTGGCAGCGATCGGTACTAATGAGATTTTGCATGCTGCTAATCGCGGCGAACAAATGACGGTATTTTTCGTGAATAATGCCATTTATGGAATGACCGGCGGACAAATGGCGCCAACTACCTTGATCGGACAAAAAAGCACCACAACGCCTCGTGGACGAACCATGCAAAACGAAGGTTATCCTATTAAAATGTCTGAGCTTATTGCCACTTTGGAGGCCCCGGTATATGTCGAGCGGGTAATGCTTACCGACGCAAAAAATATTGCGCGCGCACGAAAAGCTGTACGCAAGGCATTAAAAAACCAAATAGATAAAAAAGGGTTTTCTTTTGTAGAGGTTCTTTCTGCTTGTCCTACCGGTTGGAAAATGACTCCGGTCAATTCTAAAAAATGGATAACTGATGTCTTATCAAAATATTTTGAACTGGGAGTTAAAAAGGATGTTTCTGAAGACCGGGAACCGGTTATTATTATGCATCCGGAACCGCAGTTTAAAGAATACCATGAATTGCTGGATATCAAGAGTTTGGCCGATAAAATTACGGATGTTAAATTGCCGGCCCTTAAACCAATATTGGATGAAATAAAGATCGCCGGTTTTGGCGGCCAGGGTGTGCTCAGTATGGGTTACGCATTGGCAAATATTGCTATGGGACATAATTATCAGGTTAGTTGGCTACCAAGTTATGGACCCGAAATGCGCGGAGGCACGGCTAATTGCAGTGTAAAAGTATCCGACCAGCGAATTGGCTCACCTATTATAGATAACCCGACCATTCTCGTTGCAATGAATAAACCCTCACTGGTGCGTTTTGAAAAAGACGTTCAGCCGGACGGTATTATTTTATATGACAGCGGTTTAATTGATACGCCGCCCACCCGTAAGGATGTGACGGTTATCGGAATCCCGGCCACGGAGGAAGCCGACAAATTGGGATCCAGAAAAATAGCAAATATGATAATGCTGGGAGCTTATGCCAAAGCAAGTGGATATCTCTTAGAAAATTATATTCTCCAGGCCCTGCCGCTGATCATTAAAAATAAAGCATTTCATGAAATGAATGATAAAGCGTTCAAATTGGGAATGGAACTGGCGAAATAATTGTTTTTTAATAGATGAAAGCTCTGCTTTCCCGGTGGAAGGCAGGGTGTTTGTTTATGCAGTTGACAATTAAGGAAGGACAATTGACAATTGTATTTATTCAATAATTTTTCCATATTAAGAGTATGAAAACTAATCAATTGAATTCGGATCACATCTTTCCATGGAACTGAGCTCGGAAGCGGGAGCATCGGGATCGGACGGTCTATACTATATATGGCTTTTATTTATTTGATCACCCGTTCATTGGATAAAGCCAGTATAAGATTAAAATTATAAAAAATGTCTATTTATTATAACATTGATAGCGATTTTAAAAACACTCTAAAAGATATTGTGTACTTTGCAACAAGATATGGAACAATAATGTATGCAAAAGAAAATCAAATTTTAAGTAATTTTAATGAATTACGCTTTTTTGAACATAAAATTACAGGATTCAAAATAGCCCAGGAAAAAATATTATCCCTTCAAATTCAGATAAAAAAGAAAATTAACACACTAACCACATTACTCAAAAATGAGCGCAGAAATCATAATAAAACAGAAGAAAAAAACATTAAATATCAACTTAACTCAGAAAAATATAAAATCGCATTATTAAAGAATGTTTTATATACAATTTTATGGCAAGTATTTTACGGAAAAAAAGAGATTATTGCTAGATTTCATCTTTATGAACATGGGGATAAACAATTAGAAGGAGTAGGCTTTAATGCAGTATGTGAAGTAGCGTCTCAAATCAATGAAAATAAAAATAGATTTGCTTTATTTTGTGATTTGACTGATAATATGCATATTGGTGATTTGCTGGTTATTTATCCTGATAAGTATGAAT
>JAUXEL010000039.1 GCA_030620575.1 Fidelibacterota bacterium | reverse complement strand
GTGGTGGGAGCTATCATGATCTATCCGAATATCGCTTGCGAAATTATTGCCGACGGTTACCATCTGCATCCTGCCATTGTGAAATTACTGGGCCGCGTAAAACCGATCCATAAGATTGTTTTAGTTACCGATTCACTTAAACCGACAGGGCAGACATCCGGTAAACTTATGGCAAACAATGAAGAAGTATATTGTAAAAATGGTCTCTTTGTGCGCAAAGCAGATGAAACCATTGCCGGATCGGCATTGACTATGATCAAGGGTGTGCGAAATCTGGTGGAAGATATGGGTGTACCTCTCGAGGATGCTCTTCGTATGGCCAGCTGCAATCCTGCTACAGTTATCAGCAAGCAAATTCAGACCGGCTATATTATGCCCGGTCGCGATGCGGATATTGTTGTTTTCGATAAAGATTATAATATCAAACTGACCATGGTGAATGGGGAGATTAAGAAGAAGTAAGCAGTAAGAAGTAAGAAGTAAACAGCCTGTCAGGCCGGAGCACAAAACCAAACTGTCATCTCGACCGAAGTCCCGATATTCATCGGGACTACGCTTGTCAGGCCAAAACGTAAAATCACCCCTCGCGTCATCCTGAACACCCACTCCTCGAGTCACCCTGAACTTGATTCAGGGTCTCAATTTATATTATCCCATCCATTAATGCAGATACTGATTCCCCCTCCCCATGTGTCGGGGCGGAGAGATCTCTCTTTACCTGGAAAATATGAGATTCCTCCGCTCGGCCCGCCCGGCATAGCCTTAGCGGAGCCGGGTCGGAATGACATTTATACTTGATTTCTATCATAAAAAAGCACAAAACCAAACTGTCATCTCGACCGAAGTCCCGATTTAATCGGGACGTAGCGGAGAGATCTCTCTTTATCTGGAAAATATAAGATTCCTTCCGCCAGCTGGCGGAGTAGTGGAGAGATCCCTCTTTACCTGGAAAATATGAGATTCCTCCGCTCGGCCCGCCCGGCATAGCCTTAGCGGAGCCGGGTCGGAATGACAAATAAATAAAAGGTATTTATAAACTCTTCAATGTCTTCACAAAATCCGGATCCGGGTAAGCACCGATACCGATGATATCATCAGGAAATTCGATCATGCCGTTTGAGATCGTAACACCCCCGATGATCGGTTCATCAATGTGTCCCACATTGGCATCCAGATCAAAATACTGCACAATAGGATGTGCCATGGCAAAGTGGCAAAACGCGGTATTTGCCAGACCGGATTCGGACATACATCCTGTCATGCAGGGGATATGCGCGGCTTCACAAATATTGGCAATCATGATCGCGTTTTTCAGTCCGCCCGATTTTGATAATTTAATATTTATCATCGGAGCAGCCTGCATCCGGACAATGGCAAGGGCATCTTCAGGAGAAAATACCGACTCATCCGCCATGAGCGGAATGCTACAGCGTTCAGAAATATATTTCATACCTTCAAGATCATGTCTGCGAACCGGTTGCTCACAGATTTCAATGTCCAGTTCTTCCATCTCATGCAGGCATTTCACAGCACTTACACGATCCCATCCCTGATTGGCATCAATGCGGATCTTGATATCAGGACCAATAGTTTCACGGATGGCCCGCAGTCGGAGAATATCTTCCACAGGATCAATACCCACCTTGGTTTTAATGATACGAAATCCCTGATTGACAATTTTCATAGCATCTTCACCGGCTTTATCCGGATCGCTGATACCCATTGTCATATCGGTCTCCATAGGGCGCTTTTCCCCGCCGAGAAAACGGTATAATGGCAGATTTGCGTGCTTTGCCGCTAAATCGTACAGTGCCATATCAAAGGCGCTTTTAATAGTGGAATTCAAAGGCAGAAAGGCATCCATTTCACGAACCCGGGATGCATAATCCAAGGGATTTTTCCCGATCAGGATTTCCCGAAGCTCCTGCGCGGCTGCTATATTGATCTTCTGAGTTTCTCCCACGATCGCACGGAAGGAACTGGCTTCACCCCAGCCGTCGATGCCTTCATTGGTCATAATATGAATAAGAACATTTTGTGCGCCGGATATTACCATGGTGGCGATTTTAAATTCATGTTCACTTGCAATATTAAAGGGATAAATTTTAATATGAGTGATTTTCAACATATTATTCATAACAAAACTCCTTATTTTTACAAAGTTTAATAAAAAAAATGCTAAAATGCTTTGAAAATCTATTGAAAGTAATAAATCTTTGTGTTACTTTGCAAAGTTATTAATGACATTAAAGATAATTAATTTGAACCAGGGAAGGAAACATATGGAAAAATGTAAAAAAAGCCTTTTTTTATGCTTTTTAGTATGTTTGTTTTTTACGCATGCTGTGTTCGCAGCAACCACCGGTAAAATTACCGGTATTATTCGTGATGAACAAACCAAAGAGCTGCTTGTTGGGGCAAATATCGTCATATTGCAGGATGGTAAATCAACCAGCATGGGAGCTGCAACCGATGCGGAGGGATATTACGCGATCTTGAATGTGGCACCTGGTACATATGAAGCAAAAGTCACATATGTTGGCTATGCGCCCACAAAAATCATGAATATTTCTGTTAATATTAATCTTACTACAAAATTAGATGTCGAATTGCCAGTGGAAGTTATCGGTCAGAAAGAGGTAATTGTTATTGCAACACGCTCTCTCCTAAAAGATGATGAATTTGCATCCACCCACAATGTATCGGCCGATGAAATGGAAGTTCAACCGATTGACAATTTTATGACAATTGCGCAGAACCAGCCCGGCGTTGTGGGTTCCCACTTCCGGGGCGGTCGTTCCGGCGAGGTGTTAGTGGTTGTTGACGGTATGCCCATGCGGGATCCCGCGGGTACCTATTCGGGGAGTACAGGTGGATTTACAATGGGACTTCCCTCAGAAGCTATTTCCGAAATGGAAATTTCTCTCGGCGGTCTAAGCGCGGAATTCGGAAATGTGCAATCCGGTGTTATTAACGTAGCAACAAATGCCGGTGGACGCAAACTATCCGGAAAAGCTACGCTTATGACCACCGATTACGGAACACGCATCAACGATATCATTATGCCATTAGATAAATTTGTGGAAAAAAATCTCAGTATGTTTCCGGCAACGGCAAATCAGGATTCTCTGCGTGCCTTGATCATGCCAAGGGAAGACCGCTGGTACACATTGAAATACCAGCATGAACTGCAGAATGTTCTCCGTTTGAGTTTGAGCGGACCTATTATTTCAAACAGCGACCGTGTTACCTTTGCGTTTTCGGCAGATATGAGCAAAGAAAAGCAGGATTATTTTATAAATAATACGTATTCAAGCCAGAAATATTATGGCAAGTTAACGGCAAAGCTGAATGACAGAATGAAAATATCAGCCAGCGGAATGTACTCCACCACGCTCTCTGATGATTTTTATATTTATGCCTCAAAATACGGTCCGGCTGATGAATATTGGATGAATGAAATGTATTACGACCCTGATCCGTCTTCCGGCAGCCGCAGTGATACCGCTATTATCTACCATTATGTGAATGATCCGGATGCCTATCAGGATACATCCTACCGTATTGGCCGCCGTGATACGGTCTTTGCTGCCGGCGATACCATAACCTGGTATCAGCAGGGCGTATTTAAGGAAGTCTATATTGATTCCCGTCTCCAAGATCATCTCTGGGATAGAGCACGCTTGGCTTATTCCTTGAATTTAGGATTTACACATCAATTGAATTCTAAAACGTTCTATGAATTAAAGTATCAGAATATGACATCCAAGTACTTCTATGGTGTCCGGGATGTGGACGACCGTGACGGTGACGGGGATGTTAATGAATTTTTAAACTGGGACTTCGACGGCGATGGTCCGTATTATGAAAATCGTGAACGGGAAAACAGTCTTTGGTGGACAGGGGGAGACGATCCGGGATACCGGGACCAGATTTCCGTTGTAAATAAATTGAAATTTGATATTGAAAGTCAGCTTAACCAGAACCATCAGGTACGTGGCGGGCTGGATTTCACACACAATAACATGGATGTGACCAATATTGCCTGGAGTAGCATTGAATATGATGCGGTGGATTCCAGTTATTCCAGAACCTATTTTCGCACCGATATCTGGTCGGAAGACAATATTGATTTTGGAATGTACGTTCAGGACAAGATGGAGTTTAAAGGATTGGTTGCTTTAGTGGGTTTACGTTATGATTACTTTAATCCCAGCGGCTTCGGCGATCCGGTATTGTATCCCGGCGATTTTTTAGACCCCTTTTCGCTGGTTGATTCCAACGGAGTTCCTATCTTAACGGATCCGCAGGAAGCAAAGCCGACACATCAGCTAAGTCCGCGTTTTGGATTATCGTTCCCGATCACGGACAGGGATAAACTGATGTTTACCTATGGCCATTATTTTCAGCGTCCGGACAGCTATTATCTATATCGGAACCTACGATATGATAATCTGACAACAACCGGCAACTATGTGGGAAATCCTTCATTGCAAGCAGAAAAGACGATTTCCTATGATATCGGTCTTGAGCATCTTTTTTCACCGACACTAAAAATATCTGTGAACGGATATTACAAAGATGTAACCAACCTGATGAATTATCAGAAATATGTTTTTATCAATACGCCCAATGATGGAAATATCTATGTAAATGCCGATTACGCCAATATTAAAGGTGTTGAATTCGCACTATACAAAGCTTTAACGGATTTTTGGGGCGCCTCAATGAACTATACCTTTTCCACTGCACAGGGACGCTTGTATAATGATTACAATGCGCCGTTGTTCGGGGAAGACCAGAAGATGTTTCCATTAGGCTATGATCAAACCCATACCATAAACGCGAACATCACATTGAAAACACCTGCACGTTTATCTCCGCTTTTACGGAACTGGCGTGCGAATTTTCAGCTGGATATAAACAGCGGTTTACCGTACTCTTCTTTTGGAACAGGCCAAACCTATGATTTGCGTCTGCCGTGGAAATACAGTCTTGATATGCGCTTAAACCGCCGTATCAGCATGGGTTCAATTAAAATGGATATTTTCCTCGACGTATTCAATGTCTTTAATTCATTCTACATAAGCTACATCGGATCAACGCAATTTTATAACCTGAGAGAGGATGCCGCGATCATCAGACAGGATATTGATTACTCGTATATCTATAACCCGGAGGTCTATAATGACCCGCGTCAATTCCGCGCCGGATTATCGGTTAAGTTCTAATGATAAAGGAGAAGTTGATGAAAATAAATAAAAAATATATCATTGTATTCTGTGTAACCCTGCTTTTCCTAACCGGATTGTGGGCGCAAAATCCGGTGGTAAGTTATGATAGTTTTGTGCATAGGATTGGAATGCTATGGAATAATATCACAAACCATGGTGAAATTGGCGACGACAGCTATACCGCACCGGCACCTTCCTGTGAATGGCCGGCCGGCTCGGGAAATTCCTATCTCTATTCCGGGTGTATCTGGCTGTCTGCCGGTTATGATGACGGCGGCACTATCAAATACTCTGTGTTAAATGAACGCGACGGTGAGTATGCCCCGATTGATTCCATTCATGTTTTTATTCCGGGAGAGCGTGCGGAACAGGAAACCTATACAAAATACTGGGACGTAACGCAGCCGCTGTCCAGTTCCGGTGACGATCCCTTAGGTATAACCATAAAAGAGCGCACTTATGCCTGGAGCAATCCGCTGGCAGATGATTTTATTATCGTTGAATATACCATAAAAAATGTCGGTCTGGATGAAAACGGCGACTATATTCCGGAAGTCCAACGCGATCTCTATGATTTCACCTTTACCATTCGCTGGGATGGTGATGTAGCAAGGCGTGCCGACTGGCCGACAGAAGGTCCTCAAATTAATCAGGATGATCATGCGCTAAGCAATGCCGATGCAACCTTTACTATTTCCGATGCGCAAGATCCGGACTTCAACGGTACATATAGCGGTTGGGACTGGGTTACACTGGTTCCCTATATGCGGCGTCAGGCAGAAAGAGAGCCGTTCATTTTAGATTCGCTCAAAACCTTTGCACTTGATAGCATGTTGACCTTCATGTGGGATGGAGATAATTTGCAATATGAAGCTGAAGATTGGGGATTGGATACAAGTTTACTGCCGGACAGCTATGATTTTGATAATCTCGATGATGATTTCGGGAATCCGGATGTGGACGGGACGTTTAACAGCGCCGGATTTCTCGGTTGGCGAATGCTGAGATCCGAGCCCTATATGGCTCCGAAATCCTACGTTACCTGTACTATTCATGATGATCCGCAAACGGATGCCGCCCGCTGGAATAATTATATCAATGTCAATGATTTTCACAATATAAAAGAAGCGGTCAATCCCATATATGCACAATGGAAAAACGGTTATTTCTATCCTGAAGACTACCGTGCACTCACCAGCTACGGTTCTATTGATACCCTGAGATCCGGTGATTCAGTTGTGGTTACCATTGCCTACGGTGTTGGCGGTGATCAGATGAAGGGCGGTATTTATTCTCTCATTGAATTCAATAAGATCATGCTCATGGCGCAGTATATTGTTGATAATGATTACGGCGTGGATTTTCCCGCTCTCATGGCACCGGCACCGGACTTTGAACTCACTGAAGCCGAAGAAGACGGTGATTATAAGGGCGTGGATATAAAATGGGATGATCTGCCGGAAGCTCATGATAAATTCAGCGGCTATCGCGTTATACGAAGCAATGAAAAAATGCCGAACGGATCCTTTATCTGGGATGAACTGGCAATATATGAAATTGGCACAGACAGCTGGCCTCCGCCCGCAAATATCGGCGGTAGCAGCGTGTATGTCTTCCGTGATACCACTGTCCGTTTTGGATTTGATTACTATTATTGTGTTCAAACTATTAGTATTAATGTCCCCGGCTATGGAAATATTTCTTCCAGCGAAGCGCTTTTCCAGGCAATGACCCCGACATCCGCTCCAGCTCTAACGCTGGACAATGTCAAGGTTGTCCCGAATCCCTATATCGGTTCTGCCATTTGGAATAATCCGATCCCAAGCCTCGGTACGTCACCATGGGAACATCAGCTGATGTTCATCAATTTGCCGGCAGATGCAGTGGTGCGTATTTATACCTTGGATGGCGATTTTATTGCTCAGGTCAGGGCAGAAGATCCACGGATTACCGGTCCCTATGAAACCGTACCGGATAAAAGTGCAGGAACCGCGATCTGGTCTCTCGTAACACGTAATAATCAGGATGCGGCACCGGGTGTTTATCTGTATACGGTCACATCAGAACTCTGTGGCAAAACAACCGGTAAATTTGTCATCATACGATAAGGCAGGAGATAATAATGAAAAAAATAATCATAACATTTCTATTAATTACGATAAGCATTGTCTCTTATGCGGAACCGTTTGCTCCGGTAGGAACCTCTACCGGTCAGTTTCTGACCATTGGTGTCGGGGGCAGGGAAGTTGCAATGGGAGAGGCCGTAACAGCACTTACAAAAGGTTCAGGATCCGTTTTCTGGAACCCGTCCGGCGTGGTGGATGGATACGCAAATGATATCTATGCCGCCTATAATCAATGGCCCGCCGGGATTCATGTGGGTGCTTTGTCTTATGCTTATGTCAATCCAAAGATCGGGACATTTTCTGTAAACGTGAAATATGTTAATTTTGGTGAAATGGAAGTAACCACAGTGGAAGATCCGAACGGTACCGGCAACATGTTGCAAATGACCAACTATGCGCTAGGTCTTACCTACGGAAAGTATTTAACGGATAAAGTTTCATTTGGATTAACGGCAAAACTTGTCAATGAAAAATATGGTGCGAACGGATATACTACCGTAGCCTGGGATGTCGGACTGATGTACCGTGCGCCTTATCGCAATCTGAAGATTGGGATGAGTATTTTGAATTTCTCGAACAAAGTACAGTACAGCGGTACCTACATTGATTACAGCTATTCAAACAGCTACCTGACTGGCACAGAAATTCCTTTTGAAAGCTGGTCACTTCCCATTACTTTCCGTTTCGGGGCAGTTATGGATATTTACAACAGCGGTGCAAATAAAGTAATTGCTGCTGTTGATATGGTGCATCCCAACGACAATGTGGAACAATACAATATCGGGTTTGAATATGCCTACGATGCGAAAATGTTTTTTAGAATAGGATATAAATTAACCGCGTATGAAGGCGGGTTCAGTACCGGTGTCGGCCTGAAATGGAACATGATCACCATTGATTATGCCCTTTCAACGTTGGGCAGTCTCGGTGTAACAAACCGCCTTTCATTAGGATTTAAATTATAATTGTTAACAAACAAAAAAGGAGAAAGTGATGAAAAACTTGCTAAGAATTTCAATGATACTGATTCTCGTCAGTACCTTAGCATTCGCAATGATCCCGCGTGTTGCAGTGATCCCGATGCCTGAAGATTCACTTAACAATGGAGGGATCGGCGCCATTATCGGTGGTGTTGATGTAGATGGAGATGGAGCTCCCGAAATCTATGTTGTAAATAATAACTGGAAAGACAACCCTTCAGAACTTATTCCACGCATTTATAAACTGGAAAAAGAAGCCGGTGGAACTGCATGGAATGTTGTTTGGTCATCAAATGCCGAATTATTCGTTTCGGCGCAAAATACTTGGCCGGCACTTACACTCGGTGATCTTGACGCAGACGGCAAAATGGAATTGATCTGGGGTATCGTAAATAATAGTGGTGCAGGTGCAAATCCGTATCGTATCCTGGTTTATGAACATGCCGGTGGTGACAATTTCGGTATTGATGACGGAAGCGGTAACTGGGAACCGACTGCTATGTGGAGCATCACGGATACTGACAATGAAAATATTCGTCCGAACAAATTTGTTATTATTGATATTGATGATGACGGTGTTGATGAAATATGCTTTGATGACAGAAAAGGAACCACCGACGGCTATTTCTTTGGTGTTGCTTCAGTGGATAATATTCCCGATGATGGGGATGGATCTGAAACCTGGACCCTTGAAATTTCCGGTAAAGATTTTACCATGACTCCCGGTGAAGAAAACAAATGGGATATTTTTGTTGTAAACAGCAAGATTTATGCCAGTTGTGAAAACTATATGTCACAGGTCTATTATGATGGAACTGCCTGGAATTACAATGCACTGAAGCCTTTGGGTGCCGGTGCTTCATTCCGTAGCGCGCAGGTTCAGGATATTGATGAAGATGGAAGTGAAGACGTTATGATTGCTGCTTATTTCTGGGGAACAGAGGATACCTATTTCCAGGTTGGCGTAGATGACGGCGACTCCCTTATCTACTATAATCTTTTCAATATTGATACCGTGACGCATCTCTTAAATGGCGGTCGCATCTGCGGTGGTGCTCAAGGTGATCTTGACAATGACGGTAAGTCAGATTTTGTATTCGGCTCCCGCTATTCAGGTCCTCCCAACGCACAGATATACCGCTTAGAACATCAGGGTGGAGATATCACGGAATCCCTGAACTGGGTAATGACTGTTGTTGATACAGCAACTACCGCATTTGCTCCGGGAACCAGTGGCTTCTGGGATATTATTGCTGTAGGTCAGACCGATGGTGATCCTGAAGATGAAATTATTTTTTCTTCCAGTATCTCGAAACAATTAACCGATGGATCTTGGGTTTCATTCCCGATCATTATTCTTGATGATGCTGAGACCGTCGGTATACGCGGAATTCTGACTCCGAGATCATTTGAACTTGGACAGGCATACCCGAACCCCTTTAATCCGACAACACTCATTCCGTTTGTTTTAAACGAAAGCGGCTATGTCAGTTTAAGGGTATATGATATACACGGTGGTTGTGTTGCAACACTGATTAACGGCAATATGGATATTGGTACATATGAGATCAATTTTGATGCCAGTGAACTTTCATCCGGTATTTATTTATACCAGTTACAGCTTGATAATACCTTCCGTGCAGGTAAAATAGTACTTAACAAATAATCGATACATTAGATCGATCAAAAAACCCCGTTCCGAAACGGGGTTTTTTGTTATCAGTTCAAAATTTGTCGTTATGTAATCAACTTAAACCTCTTTAACCTCCCCAACCCCTCCGAAGGAAGGGCTCTTCGAAGCCTCCCCGTCAGCTGACGGGAGGTTTGGAGGGAGCTCTTTCTCTATCCATATCAAAACTTGCCCCAAGTTTTTTCATGTATATTAGTTTAATAAATGAGATTTATGTGATATAGAACACAAAATTTAATAAAAAACTTGGGGCAAGTTTTTAGACAAAATAACATAGATACAAGGATATATTAAAATATCCATGCAAAATACACTGAAAAAACCTGAAAAAACTTGGGGCAAGTTTTTAGACAAGTTTTTTACACAAAGTATTGTTTATTTATTAGAATATAGATTATATTACAGACAAAGAAGCTAAACTAACATAAAGTTTGTATGCATTATGAAAAAGTTGATATTATTTTTAATGATTATTACCTTGCTTTTAACAGTCACTTTGCCTGCTAAGTCTCTATCTGAACAGCCCCCACAAAAGGCAGTAGTAGCGACAGCCGGCCAGGTAACCCGATCGTTGTCGAATATCTCAAACTGGAGTTATTGGGTGTATTACAACGGTAAATCCGCGCAACAGCCCAACGGCAACTCCGGAGGTATCTATCCCCGGGGTACGGCCGGCGCAATTTATCAGGACGGATTTCTCTGGGGTGGTAAGGTTGATACCACCGGTGACGGTGTCGGTGATGATATCCGCGTGGGCGGTCAAACCTATAATATCGGTACAATTCCCGGCTGGGTTATTAGCGGTGGTGATTATGATGCTGCCGTTACGGCAAATGCTTCAGATCCGGCAGTCCGTGTTTACCGGATCCGCCCGGATTATGAAAGTTTGACCCATGCTATGCTCATCCAGGATGCATTAGAGCTGAACGAAGCTAACCCCGGAGGTCTTACAACTGCGATGACCCAGGACCTGATGGATCAGTATGCTTTGGATTGGGAAGAATGGCCGGTAGAACACGGTGCCCCATATTATGATAAAGATGGTGACGGTGTTTACACTGCCGGTATAGATGAACCGGGTATTGCTCAGGCAGATCAGGTTCTTTGGTATGTTGTTAATGATTATAGCCAGGCTGCCACCACGGGTCTTTATGGCTCATTACCCATTGGTATTGAATTACAGACGACCCTTTGGGCATATAATCAGCCCGGTCTTCGTTTTGGGCAAATCATTTTTAAATCTTATAAATTGATCAATAAATCCGGTAAAACCGTTACGGATATGTATTTGGCGCAATGGTCTGATCCGGATATAGGTTCATATTCCAACGATTATGTCGGTTGCGATACGATATTAAATCTGGGCTATGCCTATAATGCTGAAACTATAGATGCTAATTATGATGCATTTGGATTACCACCACCTGCTATTGGTTATGATTTTTTCCAGGGTCCCATGGTTGAAAGTGCCGGAGACACGGCTATTTTTGAATTAGATTACGTGCCCGGATATAAGAACCTTCCGATGACATCATTTGGTTGGCTTTCAGCCGGTTCTTCCATTTCAGACCCGATTCTTGGTGAATATGAGGGGACCCTTCGGGTTTATAACCTGATCCGTGGTTATGTACCAACAGAATTTGTTGATACTCCAACACCATGGCATCTTGGTAATAATCCCGTCAATACAACAACGATGTTTCCGCTTTCCGGAGACCCGGTTGCCGGCACAGGTGATTTAGACGGTACAGATATGTACCTTGATCCGGGTGATCGCCGAATGTGTTTATCTTCCGGTCCCTTTACTTTTGCCCCGGGCGACACCCAGGAAGTAGTTGTTGCTGTTCTCGGTGGACTTGGTGCTAATAATATTGCTTCCGTTGCTGAATTGAAACTCACAGCTTCAATCGCACAGACGTTATTTGACGAGCTTTTTCTTAATGTGCCCAAACTACCGGTATCTCCGGATGTTACGGTTCGTCCATTTGAGGACATGGTTATTCTTGAATGGGGATCTGATTCTGTTAAGGTTGCGGCTGTTGAAAATCTTGTTGGATATGAATTTGAAGGATATAATATATATCAATTACCGAATGCATCTGCAAGGAAAGATCAGGCAGTTCGTATTGCAACTTATGATATTGACAACGGTATCAAGTTGATCTATGAAAACCGGACCTCTAACGCCTATGAAGGCGAAGAAGTATCGGTTCCGATCTGTTATGGAAGCGATTCCGGTATTGAACGTTATATCATAATTGATTGGGATTATATTAATAATGCCTCGCTTTATGAAGGTTCAACCTACTACTTTGCCGTTACGGCCTATAGCCAAAACCATGATCCCGGACGCCCCATGGCAGAAAAAGCCATGGAATCTTCAATGGTCATTCTTGCCGTAACAATGCAGGAACCGCTTCCGGG
>JAUXEL010000163.1 GCA_030620575.1 Fidelibacterota bacterium | reverse complement strand
GCCTGCCCTTCGTAGCCTTTCTGACCAGCGAAGCCTTGGCGAAGTTAGTGGCGTAGAAGGGATCGAGATGACATTATTTATGGTATTTTTGATAATTTGCGACTTGAATTTGTGTTTCACACAACGGGTAAGATATAATACCAGAACAAATCAAAAATCGTTAACCCCGTGAAATAGCAAAGCTAAATCTTTGATTTATTTCACAGTGTTAATCGGCATTCCTGGTTTTTAAATCAAATAAAGATGAGGAGCAGATTAAATGCTTAATATTTCCAATTCAGGTTTAAATAGAATTTATTCTTGGTGTCAGCTAAATAAATAGTTAATTTTAACAAGCAGGAGATGCATTTTTACACTTACACAAGGAGGGTTTTATGTTTTCAACAATTCTTTGGGTATTATTTTTTCTGGCTTGTCCCGCATTCATTCTTTGGGCAGCTTCAAAAAATAAATTTCTCGATAGCCTCGGTACTATTGTTATTTGTTATGTTGTAGGATTGATCATTGGGAATATCAATATTTTTCCCGAAAATATCACGGCAATACAGGATACTCTCAATATGTTGGCGATTCCTCTTGCCCTTCCGCTGATCTTTTTTTCTATGAATTTGCGCGGATGGAGTAAACAAGCGGGAATAGCTGCAAAAGCCTTTTCCGGAGCGTTGATTTCCGTAATTATTGCTTCATTTATAGCATTTTTAATCTTTGCTCCACACTTGGGCGAAGAAGGTTGGAAAATGGGTGGGATGTTAGTTGGTTGTTACACCGGCGGGACACCTAATTTAGCTGCAATTGGGACCGGATTAGAAATATCATCGTCTAATTATATTGCTGTGCACGCCTCTGATGTATTTATTTGTGGGGTATTTTTTCTACTTATATTATCTGTTTTCCCTCGACTTCTCAAGAAAATACTTCCTCCTTTTAAAAAAATATCTGAAGAAGATCATAAAGAAAATATTGAGCAGATGGATACGTTCGAACCTTATTTTAAAGGATTCCAAAAAAAAGATATTTTTCCCCTGTTAGGTGCATTGGGATTGGCAATTGTCATTTTTGCAATTGGAGGTGGGGCAAGTTTACTGGTTCCGGAAGGAATTTCATCTGTTGTCGCTATTTTAATTATCACTACTCTGGGAGTAATGGCTTCTTTTATTCCAAAAATTCGTAAAATCAAAATGACTTTTCAGCTGGGACATTATCTTTTACTCGTGTTTGCACTCGTTGTAAGTTCCATGGCGAATATTCGCGAATTGATTGGTACGGCTCCTGTTGTAATGCTATACGTCGCTTTACTGCTTATTCTTGCTTTTGTGTTTCATACCGTGCTTTCGAAATTAATGAAAGTTGATACCGATACACATCTTATAACCATGACAGCTCTGGTATTTTCGCCTCCCTTTGTCCCGGTTGTAGCAGCGGTGCTGAAAAATAAACAAGTAATTATGACGGGTATGTTAACAGGTATTGCGGGATGGGTTATCGGTAATTATATGGGAATTGGTTTTGCCTACCTGATGCGAGCGCTTTTGGGGGGATAATACCTCACACGAAGATTCAAAAGAACACAAAGCCACAATTTCATTTTGGGATTAGACCTTAGGTAAAGTTGTGCCTTGGTGTTTCTTGGTGACTTTGTATGAGGTAAAAATTAGGCATTTGAATTATCAGCATTTTCGTGTAATTTATCCCCGGATACTAATGGGAGTCTTATGCGCTTAAAACGTGATCACACATGTGGCAGTCTAACAAAAGCTGTCGAAGGAAAGCAAGTCCGAATTAACGGATGGGTAAACACACGCCGTGATTTGGGCGGTATTTATTTTGTGGATGTGCGGGACCGCTATGGCGTAATTCAGGTCCGCTTTGACAATAATTTACCGGAAGATATCCTGAATGTTGTTAAACATTTGAACAATGAGGACGTGATCGCTGTTGCCGGGATCGTAACAGCACGGCCTGCTGACTCGGTAAACTCTAAAATTATAACGGGTGATATCGAAGTGGTGGCCAATGATTTTGAAATGCTGAATAAGGCAAAAACGACCCCTTTTGAAATCACCAAACGCGAAACGGGAAGTGAAGATCTTCGCTTAAAATACCGTTATCTTGATCTGCGCACCGCAACATTAAAGCGCAACATGGAAATCCGTCACCGGACCGCGCAATCCGTGCGCCGTTTCTTGACGGAACATGATTTTATAGAAATTGAAACACCTACTTTAATGAAATCCACCCCGGAAGGCGCACGGGATTATCTTGTGCCCAGCCGTATTAATCCGGGGAAATTTTATGCCCTTCCGCAATCGCCGCAAACCTATAAACAATTGCTCATGGTTGCCGGATACGATCGTTATTTCCAGATCGTAAAATGTTTTCGCGATGAAGATCTGCGTGCCGATCGTCAACCGGAATTTACACAAATTGATTGTGAAATGTCCTTTGTTGATGAGAGCGATGTACAAACAGTCATGGAAGACATGATCGTTACAGTTTCAAAAGAAGCTGCTGACATTACTATTCCTACCCCGTTCCCGGTATTATCCTATGATGAAGCTATGGAACGCTATGGTTCTGATAAACCGGATATCCGTTTCGACATGGAAATTAAAGATGTTAAGGCTTTTGCTCTGCAGACAGATTTTGTCGTATTTAAAAATGCCATGGAAAGCGGGGGCGTGGTTCGGGCTCTCAAAGTTTCAGACGGTGCGGCTTTTTCCCGAAAGAAAATTGATCAATTAACCGATTTGGCCAAAAAATACGGGGCAAAAGGACTTGCATTCGTTAAGTTGACCGAGGAAGGCTTTAGCGGTGGCATAGCAAAATTTATTTCTGAAAATGCAGTAAAAACATTGATTGAAACCTGTGATGTTAAAGCAGGTGATATTGTTTTATTTATGGCAGACGAATGGGAAATCGCGCTTACAGCGCTTGGTGCCGTTCGTCTGGCTCTTGGAAATGAATTTGGACTAATAAAAAAAGACGACTATAAAGCCGTATGGATCGTGAATTTTCCGCTTTTAGAAAAAGACCGGGAAAGCGGTCGCTTTATTGCCCGTCATCACCCATTTACATCTCCGGAACCGGAAGATATCAATAAGATGGAAAGTGATCCGGGAGCAGTAAAAGCACGTGCCTACGATATGGCAATCAACGGATATGAAATTGGCGGCGGGAGTATTCGGATCCATGATCGTGAGCTTCAGACCAAAATGTTCAAAACCCTGGGAATATCCAAAGAAGAGGCAGAAGAAAAATTTGGTTTTCTTCTGAATGCATTTGAATACGGAGCACCGCCGCATGGCGGTATTGCCTTTGGGTTAGACCGCCTGATCATGATTTTGGCAGGAGAAGATTCTATTCGCGATGTGATTGCCTTTC
>JAUXEL010000120.1 GCA_030620575.1 Fidelibacterota bacterium | reverse complement strand
TCTGCGGTGAAATGGCTTCAGAGGAGAAGGCTTTAATTATTTTTCTTGCAATGAAAATAGATGGCGTAAGCGTTGCACCGCGCTATATTGGTTCCGTGCGCCGCTTTATTAAGAGCAATTATCAGAAAAAAGCTCAAGAACATTTTGATAAAATAACAAAACTGACAATACGTCAGGATATCACAGAATACCTGGATAAACTAATACAATAATTATTCTTCGGAATCAAGTAGAGTGGAAAGAGCTTGCCTGGCTGCCCGTTGACTGGCGGCTTTTTTTGTGGTTCCTGTTCCTGTGCCAAGCCATTCTTTTCCAACCAGCACAGAGATCTCGAAATATTTCCCGTGAGCGGGACCTTCCTCATGTGTGATGACAAATTTCGGCATGTCCAGATTATGCTGTTGGCAATATTCCAGCAATTTTCCCTTATAATTTTGGATTTCTGCAGCCGGCAGTAAGCGCTTATGTTTGGATAAAAGTGTTTGATAGGTAAAATTATACGCTGCCTTATAACCGCCATCCAAATAAAGCGCACCAATAAAAGATTCATATATATCGCATAAAATTGAACTTGAATTTCTTAAATTGTCATTTTCACCGCTTTTACCCAAAAGTAAAAACTGTCCGAAATGCAATCCCCTGGATACTGAAGCCAGAGTTGTCCGGTTTACAAGTTTCGCCCGCATTTGGGTTAATTCACCTTCGGCGGCTTCCGAGAATTGTTCAAATAAAAAGCGGGTAACTATCATTTCGATGACTGCGTCACCGAGAAATTCCAGCCGTTCATAGGAATCAACCTTGGTTTGGGTCTGGTAATCAATTGCAGAGGTATGCGTAAAAGCCTGCCTTAACAGGTCTTCATCATCAAAAGAATAAGAATATACATTATAAACTTTTTTAGCAAGCCGGTAAGGCTTATTTGGGAAGAACGAAAAATAAATCGTTTTAATTTTATTAAGGATATCAACCATAATAAAATTGAACAAGTGAAGTATAAAAACAATTTATCACGTTTTTATACTTCACCTATCCAAAAATTAACTTTCTTTTGGTGTAATTACCGGACGATTTTTATAATAACCGCAATGCGGGCAAACATGATGTGGCATTTTCGGTTGTCCGCAATGCTCACAAGTTGATACAGCAGCTTCTTTAAATTTGTAATGTGTTCTACGCTTTGCACCACGTGTGTGAGATATTCTGCTTTTTGGATTGGCCATTTATTCCTCCGCATTTTCAAGCGATTTTTTTAATTCTTTCAATTTATCCCATCTTGGATCATACTGTTCTCTTTTACAGGAGCATAACTCATGATTCAGGTTTGCACCACATTTTGCACATAAGCCCTTACATTCGGCAGAACATAATTTTTTGAAGGGTATGTGTAAGATCAAGGTTTCCCGAATATAAGGCATAAGATTAATTTCAACATCCTGCGGTGATAAAAGCATGAGATGATCATCCTTTATTGCATCTTCTTCAGATGTAAAAATGACATTGAAAGGTATATTAATATCAAAATCATATTTACCGAGACAACGATCACAAGTTAATTTAAAACCTGTTTTTATTGTCCCTGAAGAGTTATAACTGCCTCCCGAATGGTAGATTGATATATCAACCTGAACATCATCAGAGAGTGTAGGAATATTAAAATCTTCTTTTTTGCCTGTAAAGTCAAAGAACGTTATATCATCAGAAATATGAGATATCAAAATTTTCATAGCCTGCAAAGATAAAATAGAAAATGCTGTTAGTCAAGTATTTTAAGACAGAAATTTAGACAATATTATTTAGATATATTTTTCAATAATTTATAAGAATAAAATTGCGCCGTATAAGCTAAATACTGTTATTTTATTCTATCTATCCATGGTTCAAACTCAGTATTATCCAGCATTGTTTGGCGAAAAATCTTTGCTTTTTCATAGCTTACATAATGCCCGACACGAATACGGTATCGTTTTACACCGTCAATTACTGCTGTCTGAATAAATGCATCATAGCCGCGCAGCAAAAGTTTATCCCGGAATTCAATCGCAAACGCTTCAACTGTTGAGCTTGAGACCTGTAAGGTATATTTAGCGTTTTCGGGGACTTTATATACAGGCATATCAGGCTCTGAGATTATTTTAGCAGACTGGATGGTCGATTTGTCATCCTTTATGATCTCAGTAACCGACTTGGTCGTATAATCCAGTTCTTTTTTTATGCCTTCAGGATTTTCACCCGGTTTAGGAGCTTCCTGCCATTCATTTGGAGTTTTTGTAATTGTGGTTTTTTTATGAACGATTTTTTCAACTACCTTGGGTACTTCAACAATTTTTGGTGACAATGGCGGTGTTTTTTCTTTTTTGGGTTTTTTAATAGCTGTTAAATAATCCGGCTGTGCTTCGGCTATATAAATAAAATTTTTATAGACGACAGTTCCCTCGGCATTTATCATAGTTAAACGAACAATATACCTCCCGGGAGAATCAGGAATAAATGTCACATTTGGGTGATAATTTGAGGGAATAAAATCCCGGGGATCAAGCCGTGAAGTTGGTGGCTTTGTATCAAATGACCACTGGTATTTTACAATATTTGATGGCCGCGTATAATTTTCGATATCTACGGTATCACCAATAAAAACCGTCTGTTTTGATGAACAACTGATAATCATAAAAAATGCTGTGCACATAAATACAAACTTAATGGATTTGTTCATAAGAGCCTCCAATTACTCATTTAAGGTAATTTCATGTTTTTAAAAGAAAAAGGCAATCTCTTTTTTAGCATTTTCCAAACTATCTGACCCATGAACGGCATTATGACGTGTATTTACAGCATATTTTTTACGCAAAGTGCCCTCAAGGGCTGATTTTGGATCAGTTTTTCCCATAAGTTGCCGATAGTCAGCTATCGCATTTTGTTTTTCCAGGATTAAAGCAATAATTGAACCGCTGGTCATAAATTTGATCAGCGGTTCATAAAAGTCTTTTTCTTTGTGGACAACATAAAATGCTCGAGCCTCTTCTGTTGTGAGATGTAGCATTTTCATTGCTTTGATCTCAAACCCCGCTTCAAGAATGTCATGTATTATTAATCCTTGATAATGCTTGGCGATAGCGCAGGGCTTAATTAAAGCCAATGTTTGTTCTTTCATGTTATCCTATTTTTTAATTTTTGGAAACATATTATGCAATATTTCTTCTAAATTGGGTTTTCCGATTTCCTGAAGATCATAGGTAACGCGAACCGTTGGTTTTTTAATTTTGATAACCCGTCGCAGATCAATGGGCGTACCAATAATAACTGCATCGCAGTCTGTTTTATTTATAGTATTTTCAAGATCTTTCATTTGTTGTTCACCGTATCCCATGGCTGGCAGTAAAATGCCAATCTCCGGATACTTCTCAAATGTTTTCGCAATGCTTCCAACAGCAAACGGACGGGGATCAACAATATCTGAGGCGCCGAATTTAATTGCGGCAACCATTCCGGCTCCATATTCCATTTCACCATGAGTGAGTGTTGGCCCATCTTCAACAACCAGTACCTTTTTATCGCGAATAACACCCGGATCTTCCACCGCGATCGGTGAAGCGGCATCAACGATCAATGCTTCGGGATTTATGTTATGAATGTTTCCGCGCACCATTTCGATGTCTTCATTATCGGCAGTATCAATTTTATTGATAACAACAATGTCTGCCATTCTTAGATTGGTTTCACCCGGATAATACGAGACTTCATGGCCGGGACGATGCGGATCGACAACAGTAAGGATAATATCAGCATCATAAAACGAAGTATCATTATTACCTCCATCCCAGAGGATGATATCTGCCTCTTTTTCCGCTTCACGCAGAATAGCTTCATAATCTACTCCTGCGTAAATAATACTGCCCATGGCGATATGAGGTTCATATTCTTCCATTTCTTCAATGGTGCAGTGGTGTTTTTTTAAATCTTCAATACATGCAAAGCGCTGAACAGCTTGCTCTACAAGATTGCCATATGGCATAGGGTGACGAATGGAAACAACTTTCAGTCCCATTCCTTTTAAGATGTTAACCACTCGGCGCGTGGTCTGTGATTTGCCGCATCCGGTTCGAACTGCATTAATAGCGATAACGGGTTTAGTCGATTTGAGCATGGTCCGTTTTCCGCCCATCATGATGAAATCAGCGCCACAAGCATTAACTAATGCTGCTTTATGCATAACTACTTCGTGAGGAACATCGCTATATGAAAACACAACCTGATCGACATCATGTTTTTTTACGAGCTCCGGGAGCATAGATTCGTCATAGATCATAATACCTTCAGGATAAAGATCTCCGGCAAGTGCCGACGGATATTTGCGTCCGTCAATGTCCGGAATCTGCGTTGCAGTAAATGCAACAACATGATATTCCTTATTTCCTCTGAAGAAGGTATTAAAATTGTGAAAATCGCGTCCGGCTGCGCCCATAATAATGACGTTTGTTTGTTTCATATTAACCTCCTATTAAGTAATTAAACGTTATCTATTGTAAACCATGAACCGTAAACCGCCTGCCCGGCGTAGTCCCGATCCCTCGGGGCGAAGACGGGTGAACGGTAAACGATTAGGTGTTTCGTTGTATCGATCCATTTGATCTTTCTTCTACTGTAAGTTTCTGTCTTCTAACTTCTGCCTTTTATCTTTTTATAGGTTGAGACTGAGGTTGAGGTTGAGGAAGAGAAGAACTTCTTATTTTTTTAACTTTTATCTTCCTCCTTCGCCCCCGAAGGGTCGGGGCTATGGAGAATAAATTTTCCTTTTATCTTTTGCCTTTTATCTTTTGTCTTCTGCCTTTTAACTTCTGCCTACTCCGTTTTCGCCAAGGCTACGCCGGACCAGTCTTCGTTCAGCTTACGCCGAGACTTCAGCTGACTACGCCTGGCAAGCAAGTACTGCCTCCTGTCTTCTAACTTCTGTCTTCTGCCTACTAACTCCTGCCTACTGCCTACTGACTACTGTCTACTGTTTCCTGCCTCCT
>JAUXEL010000184.1 GCA_030620575.1 Fidelibacterota bacterium | reverse complement strand
TTTATATTAATTGGTAATTGCATCCGGCTTTTACTATCATCCCAGTATGTATCACGTGTATCTGTGTAAATGGTACAATATTTTTTTAATAAAGATTTTCCTTTAAGATTTTTTATGCCGCATATATTGGCAATATCATTTACTGAATTAAAAGCGCGATCATCCCAATAAGGCGTAGAACTGTTATATTCTCCGGGCTCATCTATTCCTTCGTCTGATTCATCTATTACACCATTACCGTTATTATCAATTCCATCATACATCAGGCTTACATTATTTGCATTATCATCCGCATTAGCCTGACCGGGTTTTTTATCTCTGCCATAACGATACGCAATGACTTTTTTTGCAGATTTAATGCTAATAGGAATTCCTCTTTTTTTCCCATCAGAAAGAATAATTTCTGAAGTGTCAATCCCCTGATTTTGTGTCTTGCTATTTAGAGAAGATGCCGCGTTAACATTTATTTTACCAGCTTCATCTTCAATGTAAACGGCATATCTTCCGATTATAGAACCTGTTTTGTCGCGAACATAAAACCATCGCGAATTATTATCTGGTTCACCATTAATACCAGATTTGCCACGTATATTTATTGATTTCCGGGGATCTTTAGACGAAGTAGTAAAATCACTGTTCCAAGGCTCTAATGTAGAATCAAATCCGGGCATTAATGCTGAATCATTGAATATTTCAGCTTTGGCATGTTCGGTAGCCGCAAGCATGAGCATATCTGTTCGATTTCTCAACAGAAAGGTTTCAGCCGTTTTGCTTTCCATTCGCATTTGAACAACAAAAACAGATGCCATAATTCCTAATACAGTTAATACAGCAAGGATTGCCACCAATGCTATTCCGCGATTTTGATTTATTTTTTGATAGTGCATGTATGTGTTTTTGTATCTTAACAGTAATTCACTTTATTGTACCACAAATATGTAAGAAAAGCAACCTATGCAAATATTTGCTGTCTGCACTTGACAAATAATGATGAAAATTGTATACTTATCAGACCTCCTTAGATGTAATGCGATTTTATTACAAATGACATTGAACAAAAAATAATTTAATGAAAATATGAGCAATAACATTAAAACTCAATCGGTAACTTTATTTGATCTGGAAGATGTTATATCTTTAAGTTCTGATACCGTTAGCAATAGCTGGGACCATTTTCATGTTGTTTCTGCTCTTCAGGGAATTGTGAATCGTGATGCTCCACTCATTTATATTAAGTATGTTATAAATGAATGTACAAATAAAAATGTTGATGATTATTGGTTTGCAAAACTTACTGAAACAAACGCTTGGCTGGATAAGGATAATATTAATACAGAGTCCATTACCGATATTGTTGAACTTGTAACCAAATTCAAAACTTATCTTAATGGCGCTGTGGTGTATGACCCGAACGTCCCGGCAACAAGCAATGTTTCCTCAACAATTGCCGGAGTAGAAGATCTTTTACCGATAAGATATGACACATCACCGGATAGTCTTTACACAAGATTAATTATTGAGGGTCCGCAATTGTCTGTGATAAAAGCTTTAATTAATGCTGATGGTTCTTCACTTTTCACAGGTCATGATAATATTCCCGGCACTAATATTCCTTCATCAGGTTCAGCAAAATGTGACGCGTATTTATGGATGAAACATTTTTACATTGATACCGGGCTCTGCAATACTGAATGGGCAGCTTATTATGTAGATTATTTCTGGAAAGATTCATGGCAGGAATCTGTTCCAAATCATCATTGTCTTACAAATCATGATTTTTTCATTAGCAATAAAGCTTTCTTTTTCGATTTACATGTTTGGGACGATGAAGCGCCAAATGATGATCTTTTACAACTGCCCGGCACTGATTTAAATACTTTAAAAGCTTTGCTCCTTAGCGCTTATAATCAGCGTCCCAAAACAAAAATGCTGCATATAGGCGGCTTTGTTCCCTGGGCATATAAATATACCACTGAAAGCGGCTGTTCCCATGATCCTGTATCCAGCGAATGGGAATACGGAAAAATCATTAGCGCTTACAATGGTTTTATGGATGCCGACGCGATAGGATTCGGCGCTATGGCAAACGCTTCATTTTACAAACATTATCCATTGGAAAAAGAATATCCACAAAAATGGATTTCGGAAAAAGAATTGGAAAAGCGGGGATATATTTGTGATGTCGAAAGCCAAAAGTCAAAGGTCAAAGGTCAAATAACATCCCCCGTCGCTACGCGCCACCCCCTTCAAAGGGGGATTTTTCCAACTACGAACTACCAACTACCAACTACCAACTCTGAGCGCCAATTCCTGATCTTTTATGTTGGCGATTATGATTGTGCGGCTTGGCTTTACCAACGCTCTATGGATATTTGGGACGACCCGAACAGGGGGAAAGTTCCTATGATGTGGGCAATATCACCTGTTATTGCCGCAAGAGCACCTATGGTTATGGATTATATAAGAAAAACCGCGACAAAAAATGATTACTTCGTTGCCGCGGACAATGGCGCAGGTTATTGCGAACCGGGTATGCTTCAGGAACCAAGAGATATTTCGGGTTTACCGTCCGGACTTGATGCATGGGAAAAGCATTGTTCGGAATATTATAAAAAATGGGGACTTGATGTTACCGGTTTTATTATTCCGGGTAATGGACCGCCGCTTAATAAAGATGGTCTGGACACATACGAAAAGTTCAGTCCGAACGGGATAGTTCCTCTTGGTGGAACTGAGGCATATCTTCATAATAATATGCCTGTTATTTCTGCCGCTTTGGATATTCAGGATAAAGATCCACTTATTGCCGCGCAAAAAACTGTAGATCACATTCATTCAAGAACTAAACAAGGCAC
>JAUXEL010000044.1 GCA_030620575.1 Fidelibacterota bacterium | reverse complement strand
TCTTTTGGAATCGTCGGCATTTTAAAAATATTGCAGATCTTGATCGCCAATTGGAATTGTTCAATGCGGCATCTTTACGTTACAGCGGATATGAAAAACCCCCAAAAAAAGAAGCAGAAAAAAACTTCATTCCCAAGGTATGTTTTTTACGTCAGATCCATGAAAGTGATACACATCCAGGAGAAGGAATGATTAATATTCTGAATGAAGAAATTTTACTTCCAGCTGATTGGATCAATTTTTTCGTTTTAGCAGAATGGAATCTGAATTCACAAAAACTTGTTGTATATTTGGAAGAAAATAAGTCTTTAAAAACGCTTAGTGATATTAAGTTCAATATAAATAATACTACTATGAGTAAATTGAAAAATACCGTTGCACTTTCATTTTGCCAATAACCAGTAATCAGTAATCAATAGGCAGTAATCAGATTGAATTGAGAATTCAGATAAAGCTGAATGACAAAGAGGAGGATGTTATGGGGACGAATTATCTTGGTTTTAAAGATCTCATTGTATTTAAAACTTCTTATTTTTTAGCAAAGAAGATTTTCGAGTTAAGTAAAAGTTTTCCAAAAGAAGAAAAATATTCTCTAACCGATCAAATAAGAAGATCATCTCGTTCTATTTCAGTTAATATTTCTGAAGCATGGTCATTCAGAGCCTATTCAAAATCATTTATAAATAAATTAACCGTTTCATATGGCGAGATGTCCGAAACCAAAGTATGGTTGGATTTTGCAAGAGATCATGATTATATAAGTGATGAAGATTATAGAAAATTATATGATAAATATGATGAAGTAGGAAAGATGTTAAATTCTATGATCAATCATCCTGAAAAATTTTGCTATTCAAAATAAACTGATTTCTGATTAGTGTTTGCTTTGTCCTGACTACTACTTACTGCATACTGCATGCTTACAAAAAAAGCCCTGAAATACAGGGCTTTTTTATATAAGATTTAATTATACTTAGAAGTAACGGGCCCAATTAAACTGAATACCGGCTCCGCTGAGATTCTCTGTGAGAGAGAAGTCCAGATCGTAAATCCGGGCTTTAATTCCAAATTCACTCTTAGTGGAATACAATTTTATACCGGCTTCCCAGAAATTTATAGCATTCTTTTGCAGGAGAGAAGCGTGGATACTCAGAGAACTGACAGGATAAATATCAACTCCGTAGTACATATCGGGTGTATCGCTTGCGTTCAATCCGTCGGTAATATAGGTGCTCCAACCGAATTTCAGCATAATCTGAGTGATAGGCTGATAGTGTATATTAAGGTTTAATTTTGTACCGAGAGGTTGTGAAATCGTGGAATCGGCGTAAACAAGTGTCTCCTCAACAACCATGATAGAATCAAGAGAAAAATCATCACCGGAGAATGTAGCTAAAAGATCATCCGCGTTGGCTTCAAAGCTGATTTCCCGCATATACGCGTGGTTCATGGCAATAGATGCGCCCAAGTCTTCGATGCCCACTTGAAAATCGAAATAATTCTTCAGTATTTTGGGGGCAATGGGAAGAAGACGATTTAATTTAAAGCGCCAGGCAAAACCAAAATCATAACCCATGGTAAAATTCGGGATACCCGCATAATCATCCACTATATGGAAGTTGAATCCATCATCTCCAAACAGACTCAGGGTATCCGCAATGGTCATAACCTCCATTGTTCCCTGCATAGTAACGCTTTCAGAAGAGGGAATCAGTTCCAGACTGGTAATATTCATATGCGAAAAGGCACCGGCATAGGCGTTCACGCTGACGCCAAAACGTATTTCACCCAACACGCTGGGAAGTTCAACAAAGGAACCGTATCCAACCGAGTTTTTCATATACGCATTAATATTAATTCCCAGATCATTATTCATCTGATAGGGATTATCAAAGGTCGCTCCATCAAAAAGGATATCGAAAAAATCAGCAGGGATATGTGAGCGTTCCCGGATAAAGAGTCCGGAATTCGCATAAAACGAACCAAACAGGGCAGCCATTTTAAATGAAACCATATTCGGCATGTTAATGTCAATTGGGACTTCCAGTCCGTTTGGCCCAAGCATGGCTATGAGGCTGTCTTCCGCTGCTTCAGATAAAAGTTCGCCGGTACTGAAATAGTCCTCAAGCAGAACAAAGGGACGGGTAGATGTATTCGCATTGATCGTCATGCTGCTAAAGGGAATGATCGAAAAAGAATTACCAAATTCACTGCGTGTCCCCAGATTTGCCGGATTCATCACTGCGGCTTCCACACTCCGGAATCTGCGACCGTGAATGATGTCAGCCTGATCCAGCGTGATCAAACGCATACGGCTTTTGAGAGCTTTTTCCATCTGTTTGACATACTTTTTCTGGGCGCGGGATTTAGGATTCGGTTCCATAATATAAGGAACGATCTCCATGGGCTCCTTTTCTTTCTTTACACGTTCTTTTTTATCTATGAGAGATGTTCCGATGATAATAGCTTTTGCAGGTTCCGGGCTGATAGCAGGAGTCGGCGTATCAGAGGGGGGAGCGGTTGGTATCTGTACGGTTTCAGAAGGCGTGGTATCCTCTTTCAGCGGAGTCGCTGCGGGAGCAGGAGTCGGTGTGACAAGCGGTGTGGGAACAGGTGAATCCAATTTCGGGATGGGTTGGGTAGCAGGCATAGGGTCAGGTAGCGGAGCAATTTCTTCCGGTTTTACTACGGGGGTTTTTATGGAATCTGCGGTAGAATCTTGAGATAATATATTCACCAGATCATTAAAGAAAGTTTCAGGCGAAGCAGACTCTTGAGCAATACTGAAGAATGGGAGAAGAAAAATGAATAAACATATTATTGCGCGTTTCATTCTGCACCTCCTGACGTATCTGTTCCGGTTGTATCAAAGCTAAGCTCTGAAAAATCAAGTGTTCCTTCAGCACAGATGTTTAAACGTAAGGAAACCGAGTCGGTTGTCAGGAAGGTGGTTGGTTCTCCATCATCTCTGCCGATGAGAGCAATTTCAATTGCAATCCAGGTGGAATCCTCGCTTTCTGCAATGAAATCATAATCCTCCTTGGTCAGAACCAAAATTTGTGTTGTTGTATCCATTGCGGGTATGGTAATGTCGGCAATGGTCCGGACACAGTCGATATAAGCGACATTATCAAAATAATTTGTATCGCGTGCCATAGAAACCATGAAATCCACACCAAACTGAAAGGAATTATTGATCTGTGCTTCAAGCGAACCGGTAAAATCATCCAGAAAGGCCGGTAATGTATCGAGTTTCATACTCATATATCCGGGAGAGAAGGAGAGCGGTGTAATAATATCAAACTGAAAGGGGACAGCAAACATACCTTCAATTGATATGCTTTGGGTCAAAGGCATATTTCCGGAACCGTCCAGACTGATATCTCCACTGAAAATAAGTGAGTCAGGTTTAAAATTGATCAGATCCGCTGCACCGGTAAAAACAATATGGTTATTTCCGCCAACACCGGTGATCTGCTGGGATACGGATAAGGTAATTGAATCCGCTCCGCTGTTCTTTACTCCGATAAGATCCATATCGAGAGTCATCGGAATAGTAATATCGGTCAGTATATCCACACTTAGGTCTATGGTGGATATTTCAATGTCGTCAAATTCATCAGGGAAGATGTCACCCATGCCGATATCCATGCTGATATTATCAAAGGTATATCCTGCATCGTTGAATGTGGCATCGACCGATTTAATGATGATATTGTCACCGGGATTCTTGCCGTAAAAGTCAAAATCCACACTGAATTCATCAGAAGCATCTAATTGTCCGTATTGACCGGGAATATTAATGTAAGTGTGATATTCAAAGTCATCGGTTAATATGACAGAGGTACTGTTCAGATCGAATGTGTATGTTGCATTGGAGTTGGATGGAATGGTCATGGAATCAGTGGTAAAGAACTGGACACCGGGATCATTAGATATATCCAGAGACATGACATTCAGGAGGATTTTTCCGGTGATGGAACTGGTATTGGTAATATCAATAACAATATGACTGGTATCGAGATATACCTTATTAACCGATATTTCCGGATCATCAAGATCATCACCGAAATCGATATAGCTGGTATCATTCAGGACTTGCGGGTCAAGATCTCCTTCTACAAATTCACCCACCAGTCCGCTTATGGAACCGGAGGCAGAAAAGGAAGATGTTTTCATATCGTCAGATACTGTCAGCGTATCCGGTTCATCCCCGCAAATAACACCTTCTGTAATGATCATGATAGTTTTGGGAAATTCAACGCCGGCAAGAGACATGCTTTGCGATGAACTACTCCCTGGTAGAATGGGGAGATCCCATGCCACTTTAACCGGGTCACTGCTTGGATTAAGTATAGGTGAAGCGGTTGTTGAATCGTATACCGAAATAGAGATCGGTGTACCGAGAGCACAGTCTAGATCATTATTAATGGTTACTTCCAGTTCACCCGCTGAGAAGCGTTGGCGATCCATGGGGAAATGAACATAGGATGTATCCGGTGTAATGGCAACAGAGTCAACGGGGACCTTAGTGCCATCAGGCAAAGCTGATAAATCTATAATATCCTGCAGTTCAATAGGTTCTGCCAGATTAAAATTTCGGGTTTCAAACTCAGTAAATTCCATAGACTGGGTAATTGAATTTGAGACCGGTTCAACGCTCATGCCCATATCCAGATCAAACTCGGTATTGAATGTATCACGCATGACAAACCAGTCCGCATTACCTGACGGATCGTCAGGATATGTTTCACGAAATTCGTCGAGGGATAGATCATCACCGAGGTATGACATAAGCGTATCAAAGTTTACGGTCATACTGGTAAGATAAAATTCATAGGGCCCCACATCGACTTTTGGGGGTACTATGGGTCCAAATTCAGGAATTCTGAACTCAAAACACCCCGAAAGGCCGACAAGGACAACTAAAAACAGTATAAGACTTTTTGTTTTTGTCATATTTGGGTCCTTTTTTTAATTATATGTATCTTTATTAAAAATATTTGATAAAAGAGATAATTGCAAGCATATTATAGTAATTTATTAAGATACGCAACTTCTGCCTGAGCAGCTTCCCGACCCGCACGAATAAGCTGCGGTGATCGATCAAAGTCATACCACATCAGCTGTTTTGTATCCGGTCGGATAACACAGTCTGCATATTCCAAGGACAAGTCAATAGACCGGTTTACCGCCATGGAATCGGCAAGATGTTTTACATCAAGGGCATTAGATGTCTCCGGATACGGTTTACGTAAAGAGACATCAACGGCAATGATCACATCAGCCCCCATCGCACGAAGAGGCTTAGTAGGGACTACGTCATGCGCAATGCCGTCCACATAATGGTCTCCGTCAATTTCAACCGGTTCCATCCACATCGGCAGACTTATGCTGGCCTGAACGGCTTTAACTATATCACCGTCTTCAAAACATACTCCGATGCCTTTCGTAATATTTCCTGCAGTGAGGGATAAAGGAATTTGCAGATTATCAAAACGGATACCGTCCAGTAAGGTTTTTAGGAATTGTTCAGTCTGCTCTGCTTTGAGAAAGCCCATATTATGCTGCAGGTAATAATTTGCATAGGTCTCTTTTACCGATTGAAAAACAGATTCATTTCGCGCATTTTGGGCGATTATATCCAGTTTGAGTGCTTTATATTCCGGAGATTCCTGAGCTTCAAAGAACATGCGGCTTATTTTTTTTACATCTTTATAATAAGCATAAAGTGCCCCGATAAGTGCACCCATTGATGTACCTGAGATCATATCAATAGGTGTCCCATAGCTTTCCAGGGTGTGCAATACACCCAAGTGGGCAATACCGCGTGCACCGCCGCCACCCAGGGCTAATCCAACCTTTTTTTTCGTAAGTTTCATTATTCCTTTATAATAGAAATACGCATAAATATGGGTTCAAGAGGATTATCTGATGCATCACGGGAGACCTTGGCGATTTGTTCTATTATGGATTTTCCCTCAAATATTTCCCCAAATACCGTGTATTCTCCGTCTAAAAATGTTGGAGAACCGTCGCAGATGAAAAACTGTGATCCTGCACTGTTCGGATCCGGTGTGCGTGCCATGGAAACAATCCCGGTCTGATGTGATATGTCATTAAATTCCGCATCAATGGTATATCCCGGGCCGCCCATGCCATCGGTGGCACGTTTACCGTCCCGGCTGTTGATATCTCCGCCCTGCACCATAAATCCGGGTATAACACGATGAAATTTTACGCCGTCATAATACCCGCTTTTTGCCAGTCTTTTGAAATTTGCACAGTGATTGGGTGCTTTATCGGTGAAAAAATGCATTTTCATTGTGCCGAATTTGGTTTCAATGATCGCGATCTCATTTTTTTCTACCGGTTCTGCCGGCGTTGCGGCAAGCGTGACCAGCAGGGAATCGATTTCGTTTTTATCCAGCGTTTTTGTCAGGATATCAAATTTTTCTTTTCCTTTTAGGATCGCCGGGTGCTTAGAGTATTTCCCGTCCGGATAAGCCCGTATATAATCAGAAACGGCAAAAACACTTTGTTCTGCCCGTTCAAAAGTTAATTCTTCTAAGTTTTCTTTGACTTTTTCCACGTATTTTCCCTCCGGGTATTTTGCGAGATAGCGGGTACATGACGTTTCGCTGTTCGCGCGTTTGTAGTAGATGTTTTCTAACTTTTCAGATGCCTTTTTTGTGTATTTTGATGCATCATTAGTAGTTATGTATCGACTGATTTTACGGGGGTTTCCGCTTCGAATTACCTGCCGGTATTCGCGCAGTTCATTGTAATTGCAGGATACAGTCAGAATAGCTGCAAGCAGAAGAAGGATATGGGTAAATTTCATCAAGACTCCTATTTTTTTACAATTGTAAATGTACAGTGAATATGCATATTTTACAATGTAATTTTAGGACCCGTAATATCTTGTTTTGCAAAGGAAAAGGGGAGGTCAATGCCGCTACCCCTAAATATACGGGAAAAAGTATTTTTACTGGCGGTTTCACTGTTGTTTTTTTCACTGAGGTGCGCCAGCATCAGGTGCCGGAGTTTTCCATTCAAAATAATATCCCGGGCAAACTCTGCGGCCTGGCAATTGGAAAGGTGACCCCGGTTTGATCGGATCCGTTGCTTCACTTTTTCAGGGTAAGATGTATTCATTTTCAGCATCCTAATATCATGGTTGGATTCTAAAATAAGGGCGTCCATTTGCATGGCTTGTCTGCGGATGAGGGTGGAGACCTTTCCCAGATCAGTGACAATACCCAGGGACTTTTTTCCATCGCTTATACTAAAGCAAACCGGATCGGACGTATCATGACTAACACTTACAGGATGTATAATAAAATCCTGATATTCAATTAGATAACCCGTGTCAAATAAACGGATATCAGGTATTTCTTCGAGCTTATATTTTTCATTTGCAGACTCAAAACAGGGTGTATTCATAAATACAGGAAGGTGGTATTTTTTTGCAAAAACCCGGGCGCCGCTGATATGATCTGTATGTTCATGGGTAATGAACAGTGCAGAAATAGTTTCGGGTTTTGTGCCGATATTTTCAAGGCGTATGCATAACTGCTTTGCGGAGATTCCCGCATCGATCAGGATAGTGGTTTTTTTTGCGTGTACAAGATAACTGTTGCCTTTACTGCCGCTGGCGAGGGGTATAACATACATTATTTTTGTGTTTCCTGAATAAAAAGGGTAAATAATTTGTCGCGCTGATCAATGGGGAAGCGTTCGGGGTGAAACTGGGTGCCCATGATCCATTGCTTGCCGCTGTATTCAATGGCTTCAACAACACTGTCTGCCGACCATGCGGAAATAATGTAATCCGGATGAAGATAATCGGGATCCACACACTGATGGTGCCATGAATTTACCATCATGCTGTCGCCGTAGAGAGCGGCCAAACGGGTTGACGGAGTAATGTAAATGCTATGCTGAACACCACGATGATCGGGAATATCCTGAAAAAGTTTTCCGCTGCTCGCTATATTCAGCAATTGTTCTCCGGCACAGATTCCTAAAATGGGTTTACCGCTTTCAAGTGCAAGATGTATGAACAGACTGTCGAAACTTGCGCGGTGAGTATCCATCACAGTCATAGAAGGATGCAGGGTTTTTCCGTACCATTCGGGGATATAATCCCGGCCGCCGATAAAGATAATGCCGTCAAGTTCTTTCAATTGCCGGCGAAGCAGGTCTGCATTATCAGAGCAGGGAATGATCCTGACCTCTCCGCCGTTGTCACGGATAGCATCCACATAGCTTTTATTAATGGAGTATTTTCCATCCCAATATGCCATAGTGAGTCCGATAACAGGGCTTTGCCGCGATGTGCAGCCCGTGAGAAGAAGCAATACTAAAAGAACGATCCCTGATGGATATTTCATGTGCCCTCAATTATTTTCCAAAAATATAAAAAGTAATTCGATTATCACATTAATTTTTTTATTTTCCCTTATGACACATTCGATATGTTTACACAATGGAAGGATTTACGGACTGCAGGGACTGCAGGATGCTACGGCAGTGGTTATTGATAAGAGCATTATACGTTTTATCGGGAATGAAGCCATGCTTCGCCATTATGATATGGGGAGTATAGAAAAAATAGATGTCGGCGGCCGGATCATTTTTCCCGGATTTATCGATTCACATATTCATTTAACGGAATGGGCACGCTGCAGAGAACATCTTGAGCTGGGTTCCTTTAAATCCTTAAAGGAGACCTGTGCCTGTATTGCGGATAATGCGGAAAACAAAGAATGGCTTATCGGCGGAGGATGGAACCAAAATGCCTGGAAGGAACAGCGTTTTCCCCATCGGCGTGATCTGAATTTTTTAGGACCGGGTACTAAGGCAATTTTTTACAGCAAGGACTTTCATTCTGCCTGGGTAAATGAAGCGATCATGAACCTGTTTGATTTTAACGATGTACTGCAAATGCTTCGGAAGGGGTATCTACAGCGGGATGCCGATGGACAGCTTAGCGGTTTACTGCGTGAAGAAGCGCTTGCTGTCTTATTGGATCCGTTACTGAAAACCCGTCCGGTGGGTATTTTTGATCATCCGGAGAAATATTTTCCCGATTTTTATCAACATGGGATCACATCGGTCCATACTATGGAGAGTTTTGAAAACTACCGGAATTATTTATCATTGTATCAGTATGAACATCATCGCGGATTGCGATTGGGTATATATATCTACAACAGTGACAGCGAACAGGTATTTGAACACGGATTACGGCATGGAACAGGCGGGGAGTGGTTGCGCTTTTTAGGTCTAAAAATATTTATCGACGGCGCGCTTGGGAGTCAAACAGCCTGGCTCAGAAAACCGTATGAAAAAGATATTCATCACGGGAAGAAGTTATTGCATTCCGATACGTTAAAAAAAGTTATCGCACAGGCAGAAAGTCACGGCTGTGCATTAGCCGTTCACGCCATTGGAGATGCCGCGGTTGAACACGTGCTTGATATTCTGGATAGTTTCGGACGTGAATTGCGCGTGCCGCTACGAATTGAACACGCACAGCTATTGGATGACGGACTGATTGAGCGCATAAAAGATCATAATATAAACTGCTCAGTTAATCCATCTCATCTTATTGATGATAAACCGATTGCGGAGCTTCACTGGGGTGAAAGAAGTCGGGGCGCCTTTCCATATCGAAGTCTGAAAATGGCATCGGTTCCTTTTGGATTTGCCAGTGATGCCCCGGTAGAAGATATCCATCCCTGGAAAGGTATTTATGCCGCGGTCATGCGGATACCTGTAGATGATACTCAGCCCTGGTATCCTGAAGAAAGCATTCGCCTGACAGATGCCATCCATGCATATAGCTATTATTCCGCGCAGCTTTCGGGATGTAATGAGAAAAAAGGCGCGCTTGCTCTGGGGTATATGGGAGATTGTTTTGTGTGTAATCAGGATGTTTTTCAAATCTCCTTATCTTCCTGGCGGAATATCAAATCTGTTTTGACGATCATCGGAGGAAAAATTGTTTATGATGAGATGGGACGTTAATGAAAAATTACTTTAAGCATACCGCATCAGCGCTGTTTGGTGTCGTTGTCATCATTCCTTTGGCGATTTATTACGAAATATCCATGTTTTTTATAAACCGCGGGATGAATGCGGAGATCCGGAATGCAGCGGACGTCATGTTTAAACGTCTTTTTGAAAGCATTGGTTTCGACGGTCCGCTTGCAGGTATTGTCATGTTTGCAAGCCTTTTTATCGTTTCCGCCCTCTTGCAGGGTGCGCACAGAGAAAAAAAAGGTATAAAGATCCACTGGCATTACTATCCCGTTATGGTTGCGGAAAGCGCCTTGTATGCGATGATCCTGTTTGCCGTGATGGCATTGTCCATGAACTTAATGACAGCTCCGGCTTTGGCACTGTCGCCGGTAGATATCGGCTATTGCCTCGGTGCCGGCGTATATGAGGAACTGCTATTCCGGGCTTTATTGCTTCAGGGATTGATGTTTATTGTGAAAAGAATTCCGGGTCGCGCTTTTCTCTTGAAGGGAGGGGTTTTATTGCTTTCCGCGCTGCTCTTTGCGGGCGCGCATTATATCGGTGCGGCAGGGGATACCTTTGTCTGGATAACCTTTTTATCCCGCGTCCTGGGCGGCATTGTTCTGGGCGCTATTTATATGCTTCGCGGACTCGGACCGGCGGTGTATACGCATGCGATCTATGATATTTACACCATTTTACTCTGATGAAAGGTGAAAAATGAAACGTTTATTGCTTATATTATTTTTTCTGCTCCTTTATTCGGACAAAATCTATTGCGCTAACCGTGGCGTTGAGGTGGAATTTTTAGATGGTAACGAATTACGAGTAACATGTAAGGGGTAGAGACAAGGCATTGCCTTGTCTCTACTGCGATGGATATTATTTATTCAATGCTTATTATTATAAATCTTCCGGTTTGACCATTACATTTTTTTCATACTGAAAATGCACTTTTCCGGGCGCAGCGCCTTTGCGTTTTGTGACATATTTCCGCGTAGTGTACACAACAGTGACCAATGAAGCATGCTTTTCATCGCTGTAACGCGCAGCGAGGGCGGCTGCATATTCGATAATATGTTTTGGAACATCCTTTTTGCCGTCTTTTTTAATAATGACGTGGGAGCCGGTGGAATGCCGCGTATGCAGCCAAATATCCGTTTTTGCAGCATGTTTAAAGGTTAATTCATCATTATCACGGGCGGATTTTCCAATCCAAATACGCCAGTTATCAGAGGTGACATATTCACGGTATGGAATACGTTTTTTGACAGCAGCAGATGACTTGTCCCGGATCTTTAAAATATCTGCATGATTCTTTTCCCATGCTGTCAGTTGCCGGTAATCGGTAATTTCACGGAAACTGTCGTAATAGGCGTTCCATATTTTGAATAAGCTTAATAACTGT
>JAUXEL010000110.1 GCA_030620575.1 Fidelibacterota bacterium | reverse complement strand
CAGACTGGAGTTCAGGCATTTTTGACTGGACTTCAGAATGCTTTCCTCATCTCAAGTCCACACTCTCCCCCGAAGGATCGGGGTCGACGGATCTTGTGAACTCGAGTTTCGGCAGACTGGACTTCAGAATGCGATTCAAACCCTTTCGTCTCAAGTCCGGCGTCACTACGCTAATCACCCTCGAAATCTTGGGTTAAGTTTTCCGGTCGATAGGTCTTCCTCTATTTTTCGTCTTATCCAGTATATCTTGTAATCCTGTCAAAAAAGCTATCCTGTAAATCTTGTTTTCTGCTAAAATTATTTTCATATCTGACTTGAAATGATTACATTATCATGAAAAAAGAGGATAATTAAGATGGATATAAACACACATAATATTGAAGAGCTTGAAGCCCAAATTAAATCATATCAGGATGAACGTGAACGCATTAAGCAATTAATTGGACAAATTGGAAGTACTAGTGATATAAAACGCGACAAAAAAATCAACTGGATTTTCATAACTTTAATTGTTTTGCTTTTTAGTTTTGATATTATGCGGCATATATTTGGATTGAATAATATTCCGCTTCCCCCTTTATTTTCCATTGAAATTGGTATTTTTCTGGTTTCTATAAAAATTATTTGGATGATAAGCCGTCAGTCTAAGATAGACCATTTCCAATTTTGGATCCTTAATTCTATCGAATTTCGTATTAATAATTTATCACGTCAATTAAATGAACTTCAGGATATTATAGAAGATTTAGATAAAGTAAATGTAGCAAAAAAATAACTATTATCCCAGTTGCCAGCATTGTATTTTTCATGCGGTAAAGCAATGCTATTCGCTCTACTGCCTTCAATATTTTACTCCATAGAAAATATTTCAAAAAAATGTTCTTTATACATTTAAAATAATTATATTAAATATATTGAACTTGGGAATAAACATGTCTACTAAAAAAGAGTTAAAGCTTCTTGATGTTTTTTCTATATCAACCGGTGCGATGATAAGTTCAGGTCTCTTTATTCTCCCGGGCCTGGCCTACGCAAAATCGGGACCGGCAATGATATTGGCATATATGCTGGCGGCAATATTAATTATCCCCAGTATGCTCGCAAAAGCAGAATTATCTACTGCAATGCCAAAATCAGGGGGAGTATATTTTTTTATAGATCGCAGTTTAGGACCCTTATTGGGGATGTTCGGTGGATTTGCAAATTGGTTTTCGCTTAGTTTTAAAAGTGCTTTTGCCTTAGTTGGTATAGGGGCCTTTACTATTTTATTATATCCCAATATAAGTCCCAATGAAATTAAGATCATTGCTGTTGCGATTTGCTTGCTGTTTACTATTTTTAATATAGTAAGTGTCAAAGTAACCGGCCATATTCAAGTTGCGCTGGTTATGATATTGCTCACTATCCTTGGACTTTATATCGGGCGGGGATTTGTTTCCACTCAGCCGGAATTGTATACACCCTTTATGCCGCACGGTATTTTTTCTGTTGTCGCTACCGCCGGTTTGGTATTTGTCTCTTTTGGGGGATTGACCAAGATCGCCAGTGTTGCAGAGGAAATAGAAAATCCCGGCCGTAATATCCCCCTCGGGATGTTGTTATCATTTTCTGTTGTAACACTTATTTATCTTCTTGCTACAGGGGTTACCGTCGGACTTGTTCCTCCTCAGGAATTATCCGGGTCATCAATACCTCTTTCCTTAGGAGCCGGACGCCTGATGGGAAAAACAGGAATTATTATTTTAAGTATTGCAGCGATGACCGCTTTTATTACAACAGCAAATGCCGGTATCCTATCTGCATCGCGAACACCGCTGGCGATGAGCAGAGATCAGTTACTGCCGGGGTTCTTTTCACGTTTGCATTACCGTTTTAATACCCCGGTAATTTCCATTCTGTTTACCAGTGCATTTATGATAATTGTGATTATCTTTCTTAATATTGAGAATCTGGTGAAAACCGCATCTACATTAAAGATCATTCTTTTTATGATGAATAATGTTTCAGTTATTGTTATGCGGGAAAGCAAGATTCAAAATTATCGTCCCAAGTATAAACTTCCTTTGTATCCTTATCTACCCATTTTCGCCATCATTTCATATTTATTTTTATTGGCTAGTATGGGCTTGATCCCTCTGGTCATCAGCAGCTTATTTTTTATACTTGGTATCATTATTTATTTTGGATATGCCCGTAAACGTATTAACCGGACATCTGCCTTAATGCATATTATTGAGCGAATTACTGCAAAAGAATTGAAAAGCTCTACCCTGGAACGCGAATTACGCGATATTGTAATAGAGCGTGATGAAATTATTGAAGACCGTTTTGATCAATTAATTAAAGGCTGCGTAATTATGGATATCCCGGGATCACCCGCGATAGAAAACCTCATACTTGATATTGCAGAGATTTTTTCTAAACGTTGGAAAATTTCCCCGGAAACTCTCATTAAGGGATTTAAAGAGCGTGAACGCCAGTCGAGTACTATTATTCGACCGGGATTGGCTATCCCGCACATTATTGTACCCGGTGAAAAATGTTTTGATATCATACCGATACGGTGTAAAGAAGGGGTGCGCTTTTCAGAAACGACTGAACCGGTACATACCATGTTTGTATTAATCGGATCGTTAGATGAACGCAGTTACCATTTACGTGCATTAATGGCAATTGCGAATCTTGTACATGAAAGTGAATTTGAAAAACAATGGATGACAGCCCGAAATGAAGAAGAATTGCGGGATGTTATCTTATTATCGAATAGAAAACGGGAAAGCTGATCGTTTCTTATGTCCCGAAATATCGATCCCCGAAATCTCCCAATCCGGGAACAATATATTTTTTATCATTCAGATGATCATCAATAGCAGTTGTATAGATCTTAACATCGGGGTGTTCTTTATTAATTCGCTGAATTCCCTCGGGAGCTGCGACAATACAGGCAATAACAATACGTTTTGCACCCTTTTCTTTAAGTTGGGAAATAGTATTGGAAACAGATCCTCCGGTAGCAAGCATCGGGTCCAGAACCATTACTAACTTTTTTTCAATATGTTCAGGAAATTTCTGATAATATTCATGGGCAACAGCGGTTTCTTCATCGCGTTCCAGACCAATAAAACCCACTGAAGTCCAGGGCAAAAAATCGCGTGCCGGAACTAACATCGAAATACCTGCGCGCAGTACCGGTACAAATATCAGGGAGCGGTAAATTTCATAACCCTGCGTAGACGTAACAGGTGTTTCAATTTGCTTTATATTCAGTTTGAAGATTCGGCTGGCTTCCATAATAATAATTTGTGAAACAATAGCTGTATGCCGTCGAAATGTCTCTGTATCGGTATTTTTATCCCGTAAAATCGTGAGTGAATGCTTGGTTAAAGGATGATCGATCAATTGAACATTTTGCATTGCGTTCCTTTCATATTAGTATGCCTGGTCTAACATTATTCTTAAATGATCGGACTCATTTTACGCAGGAAGGTTATTGTTTCGGTAACTGCTTCGATGGTTTTATCTATATCAGCTTCTGTTGTTTCACGACCCAATGAAAAACGGATAGAACTGTGCGCGATCACCGGATCAGCACTCAGCGCGGTGATAACGTAACTTGGCTCCAGAGAACCCGTAGAGCAGGCACTGCCGGTCGAAACCGCAATATCATGCATGTCCAGACGAAGTAAAATGGATTCACCTTCAATATTCACAAATGATATATTTGTTATATTATATGTTCTGTGTGCCGGATCGCCGTTAATGGAAACATGGTCGAGATTATTCATAATACCGGTTTCCAGACGGTCACGCAGAGCAGAGATGCGTGCTTTATTTTCATCCATTTCCAGTTTGCACTGGCGAATTGCCTCACCAAGCGCAAGAATACCAAGGGTGTTCTCTGTGCCGGCCCGCATTGATTTTTCCTGATGGCCGCCAGTGATCAAAGGACATATATTTTTGGCGGTTTTACGTTTAAATAAAACGCCAATACCTTTAGGTGCATAAATTTTATGGCCGGACATAGATAAGAAATCTACCGGCAGGGTTTGAAGATCAATCGGAATTTTTCCGACAGCCTGAACCGCATCCGTGTGCATCGGGATATTGTGTTTTTTTGCTATATCCGCAATTTCCTGTATCGGCTGAATTGTACCGATCTCATTATTAACATACATGATCGAGATCATCATGGTATCGGGACGAATAGCAGCTTCAACGTCCGCAGGATTGATCAAACCGTATTTATCCACTTTTAAATGAGTAACACTCACATGCTGCTGTTCCAGACACTTTAAAGTATTCAAAACAGAAGGATGTTCAATATTTGACGTGATGATATGGTCACGGCTGTCATTGCAAAATGCACAACAGGTAGTAGCGCTTTTTAATACGGTATTGTTGGCTTCCGAGGCACCGCCGGTAAAGATGATTTCTTCCGGGCTGCAGTTGAAAAAATCCGCAATATCCTGCCGGTTTTGTTCAATCAGTGCCCGAACCTGTCTGCCGCTTTTATGTATTGAACTTGGATTTCCAAACATATCCAGAGCGTTAATAATAGTTTCTTTTACTTTTGGATGCAGTGGTGTTGTTGCGCTGTTGTCAAGGTAAATCATGGTATTCTCCGGCTGTTTTAAGAATTGCCTTTGTAAATATCGTCAGCATAATATTTGCCGACATAGAACTCGACCAGAGTTTTTGCGGTATCGATACATTTTCCGCACGTGGTCCCTATTTTTGTGCGTTCCTGAAGGGTGTGAAAATCTTTTACTCCTTCCAGGACTTCCATGCGTATGTCATTTTCCGTTATATTCAGGCACTCACAGATAATCCGGGATTTATCATCATGCGGAATACGGTCTTCCTGACCGGTTTTTTTGTAATAATCTTTTATTGCTTCACGCAAAGCTTTATCGCCAAGTACTGAGCAGTGAATTTTATTCGGAGGCAGACCGCCCAGTTCATTAATGATCATTTCCGGAGTGATCTTCCAGGCATCATCCAGCATCAACCCGCCGTCCCGTGTGACGATCACAGAAAGCATGGAGGTGGAACCAATTGCACTGGCGCACCCAAAGGTTTGCCATTTTAGGTCCACAATACGATCATCTTTTACTTTAATGAAAATTTTCATCATATCACCACAGGCAGGGGAGCCTACAAATCCGATTCCATCCGGTTGATAGTCTTTTTCATCTATTTCAAGAATATTTTTAGGGTGAAAGAAATGCTCTTTCACCTTATCTGAATAGTTCCAATTTGCTCCGTCCATTATAGTCTCCTCATTTATAGAGTATAAGTTCAAGTAACATAAAAGTTAATGTTTATTTTGACGGGATGGAATGAAAAAAAACAAAAAAGCCTCTTCCAATGTCCATTTCTGATATCCTTTATTTACTATTAATCTAAATGTTATATCGATTATCCGCAGCGAATAAATGTATCCTTAAAAGATGCGAAAAAATACTCCAGGATCGACTGGGAAATTGTATGGGGATAAAAATGATGTTCTGAATCAATACCGAAAAGTGTCTTCTTATCTGTTAGTCCGCAAATAAAAGT
>JAUXEL010000137.1 GCA_030620575.1 Fidelibacterota bacterium | reverse complement strand
TACGCACGCCCGGGATGACGCGAGGGTGGGTGCATCATGTCTATAATATTCAACCGCTCTGCGGTTGCTTAGTGATTTGTGAATATATCCAGAACCCCGGCAGGGGTTCAATCTTTGTAGAATACATATTTATCATATTTCCCAACCCCAGCGGGGTTGAACATTTCCTATTTTAGTTTCCGCGCATCCCTGATTATTCGGGGGGGGCGAGATGACATCTGAGATTTACCGTTCACGACTTACGATTCACGCTTCACGTTTTCATCTTTTTACTTTTATCTTTTATCTTTCTATACCCTGCCATAATCATCTTCATAGCGGATGATATCATCTTCGCCAAAGTATGTTCCGGTCTGAATTTCAATTACCGAAGCAGGTGTTTCGCCACGGTTTTCCATGCGATGTTTTGTTTCACAAGCTATATAGATGTGTGCATTAGTATGATAATCTTCAATGTGTTCTCCGGTGGTGATCCGCATGATACCTTCTGTTACGATCCAGTGTTCATTGCGTTTTTTATGTGATTGCAATGAAAGCCGGCACCCTGGGTTGACTGTGATTTTTTTGACCTTAAAATCGGGCGCATCCATCAGGATCTCAAAATAGCCCCATGGCCGTTCTTCTTTATAGTTTTGTTTCACAACAAGTCTCCTTTTGTTCGGTATTTTCCTGCTTGACCGGCTTACGGCGAATAATCATGAAAAAGGATAATAATAACATGCCGGCAGCAAAATACTGTATGCCGTTTAGGGTGTTTTTGTTAATGATATAATCCAGGATAACAGCAGACAGCGGAAAGAATAGTTCGAAAATAGTTGCTACCGAGGCCGGGATACGTTTTAATCCGAAATAATAAATGAACATTGACGTTGCGCCACTGGTAAAGACAATCACGACGAGTAATTTCCAGTGAAGAGGTTGAATATCGGGAAAAGCCCTGAACTGGCCGGCAAAAAGTATAAAAATGAGTGCCAAAATCATCGTTCCGCCGAAGCGCAGAGAGGTGGCTGTTTTAAAGCTGACTCCATTGGTAAACTGTTTACCAAACACGGTTGATGAGCCAAAAGCAAAAGCTGCCAACAGAGAATATAATGCTGCGGGATTGATCAGGCGAATATCAGTGATGCGCATATCTGATTTCGCGAATGCCAGAAAATAAGCAGCTATTATGGCCAGAGCCGCCCAGATATAGAAATCACTGCGCAACTTTTCTTTTAAAATAAGGCGGGCCAACAGCAAGGCAAATATTGGCTGTAACTTTTGTAAAATAACCACTGTTGCCAGAGTTGTTTCCACATTCGGATCGAAAGCTGCAAAGAAAGCCTTAGTGATAAAAAGTGTGCCGAGCAGGCCGCCCCAGATACAGATCCAACCCAGCGATGCCCAGGTTTTAATCGACATTCGCATCATTTCTTTGCGTCCGCGAATAAGAAAAGGGATCAAGACAATAAAACCGAGTGTATGTTCTAAAAATACAACCAGACCGGCGGGCAAATGATAGAATTGCGGACGAATAAACACCCCGTCCAAACTCCATAACAGAGAAGCCAATCCAACTGCTAAAGCGCCAATAACAATTGTCATATTCCATTTCTTAGTGTTCATCGGTTTCTTTTCCTTGTTGAATATCCATTATTTTTTCCAGTTCCGCTTTACTAATTTGCAACCAGTTGAGCAAGGTATCAATATGCTCCCGTTTTTCCAATCGTGCATTTAGTATTAAACCGGGTGTTTCAAACAGCGGATCCGTTTTGAGTTGTAGCACTGAAGGCAGTTTAAAGGTATCTAAATGTTGATGTAATTTTGTCTGATATTCTGTAATTGCGGGATAACGTTCGCGGTACAAACGTGTTCGAATTGCATTTATCCGTTCCGCCGAAGATAAATTGTCATTATATAGCTGCACATCCAGATCACAGCGATCCCAGCATATTTTAATATCGTTTGAATCACGGTGGGCAATTTCCTGTAACAACACAGCAATAGATTCCATAACATTAATTCCCGGATTCAATACCAACAGTGGTTTTAGTTGTGTTCTAAGTTCCATTGCCGAAAAGATAAGTACGCGTTTTAGGGGTACATGTTTTTTTATAAAATACTGCATCCATTCCGCTTCATAATTCTGTAGCAACTGTATATTTTGCCACTGTGTCGCACCTATACCCAAGCGTAAGCTCCACACTTTTTTATCATAGCCCGGAACATATTCTTCCAAGCGCCGGATAATACAAGATATATCAAATATATTCAGATCGCGCGTTGCTTCTTCCGCCCGCAGCAATTCCCGCAATACATCTTCATAGGATGTGTCCGAAGAATATACCATGGCATCAATAACAGTATTAGCGTAATTATCATATTCCGCCGGTAAAACAACCGGGATCCAGACACCTTTGTATGACCATAATACCGGTATTGAAAAAAGCATCTCCGTCTGTTTTACCGCAGATGCAGGCATTTCTCCCGCGGTAAAATAAAAACGCTTATCATTCCTTTTTATGTCTTTAATTGCGACCTGTTGCAGCTGTTTCATATTAGTGAAATACTACATAAAAAAATACTTTTTCAAAAGAAAAAATATTGCCTTTCGACCAAAAAGAGAGTAATTTGAAATAGATATTTGAAATGAAACTTGCGGTACAGCTTTTTTGAATCAACATTTATTAATAGGGAGCTTAGTTCATTGTCTGCGGAAATCAGGCCTTCTTGCCTTCGTCAGTCAGCTGACTGACTTCGGCGGGTAAAGGAAGATTGAACCAGACGGCGGGTTCCCACCGTGTTAAACGGGTTCATTAAATAACCGCAAGTTTTTTTATCCCGCACATAAAATGTGCGGGATAACCCGGCGTAGCTTAAGCGTAGCGAAAGGCGAAGACGGATACATGCTTCCCGACTTTTATTATGTGCGGGATAACCCGGCGTAGTCCCGCTCCAATAAATAGTAGTCTTCCTGTATATACTAATTCCCTATAATAATTTTATATTTTAATTTACACCACCTCCAATTTTTTCTTGGATTTTTCCCGAAATAGATTTAAGTTTAATTACATATTCAATGTGGATAACATGTGGATATTTGAAATATCTAAGTTTTGATAACTTTTGTATTTTTTTGTTTTACGGGCAATAAAGTAAGTTTAAGTTATTGTTTATTATAGACTATTGTCTTAAAATACTATGTGTGTTACGTGTTAAGGTAATGTGGATAACTGCGGTATAGGGTGTGGATAACTCAACAATTGATAATATGGTTTCGGTAGAAGAAGCACGCTGGAATGCATGTTTAAAGGATCTAAAAGATGTTTTGAACTCGCAGAGTTTTTTATCCTGGTTTTCTCCCCTTCAGTTTTATTCCAATGAGAACGATATTTTAACCCTTGCTGCCCCTAACAAATTTCATATTGAATTTATTGAATACAATCATTGGGATACGCTGTCTCCTATTATTGATAAATATTTTCCTGCCAACAGGAAGGTACAATTTATTATTAACAGCAATATACAGCAGAATATTCTAGAGGTATCCGCTGTTCCGAACGCTCCGCTTGCAGCTGTTGGAAGTGTCGCAGATATAAGCAAAAAACCGATACAGTATGATATGTACTCCAGTTTTAACAGCCGTTTTACATTTGAAGAATTTGTTGAGGGTCCGCACAATCAATTTGCTAAAGTCGCCGCGACAGCAGTTTCAGAACACCCCGGTCAGTCCTACAATCCTCTGTTTATTTATGGGGGAACCGGCTTGGGGAAGACCCATCTTCTTCAGGCAATTGGTAATCGTGCGCATGCTAAAAATCCTTATTGTCGGGTTATTTATGTTTCCATTGATACCTTTATGCGTGATTTTATCGAGGCTATTCAGAACAATAAGAAAAATGACTTTAGTTTGTTATACATGCAAGCGGATATCCTGCTTGTGGACGATGTCCAATTCTTGAAGTCAAGAGAAGGGACACAAGAACAATTCTTCCATATATTTAACGATTTGCTCCAGCGAGATAAACAAATTGTTATTACTTCGGACAGGCCTCCGAAGGAGCTAGAGGGTTTGGGAGAACGTCTTGTGTCCCGTTTTCTCTCCGGGCTTATGGTTGATGTGCAAAGTCCGGATTTTGAATCCAGAATAGCTATTCTCCAACACAAAACCCTTATTGAGAATCTTGATATCCCCTATGAGGTTATTGAATTCATCGCGCAGAATGTCAGTTCAAATATCCGTGAATTAGAGGGTACGCTGACTACCATGCTGGCTCGTAGCTCTCTGAATCATATTGATATTACGCTCGGACTGGCTAAATCGGTCCTAATGGATATGAAAGGTGTAAAACGCGACCGGATCATTTCAATTGATACGGTACAAAAGGTTGTAACACGCTATTATAAGGTTTCAGAAAATGAAATTATCGGGAAAGGACGCCGCAAGGAAGTTGCGCTGGCCCGACAGGTCATGATGTTTCTCTGTCGCGGACTCTGTAATGCATCCCTGAAAACCATCGGATTGCGACTTGGCGGTCGCGACCATACCACGGTG
>JAUXEL010000029.1 GCA_030620575.1 Fidelibacterota bacterium | reverse complement strand
GTCTGCCGAAACTCGAGTTCACAAGATCCGTCGACCCCGATCCTTCGGGGGAGAGTGTGGACTTGAGATGAGGAAAGCATTCTGAAGTCCAGTCAAAAATGCCTGAACTCCAGTCTGCTTAAATCCGTCCATCACGCACTTCTCCTCGCGTCAGGAGGGGACAAAAAGGGGAGGTTGAGAACTGAATTTCTTGTTTCCCTCTTTCTTGCTCCTATCCAAATAACAGAAAAACAACTCCTCACCTACCGACAAAGAAGGACATTTTTATAAATAGAGTAAATCCTTAAAACTCCTTTTGATAAAAAGGGAATTTTAATTGTCGTCACAAGGGACTTTTAAATGTCGTTAATCACCAAGATTTTGTATTAACTGAAAAAAACAAAGAATTCTGACATTCCGCTCCGTCTTTACTGTGTTATACCGGGCAGGACAAAGTGGAGAGATTTCATATTTTCCAGGTAAAAAGAGAGCCTTCCACTCGTTAAATTCATTCCGATGCTTCGGGGTTCATTTTCCCCGGTCGAGATGACGGCTTTTCAACAACTCCCGTATTCGCTCGGACAAGCAGGATTTACAGGATAGAGTTTCAGATCTGAAGTATTTTGTGTTCAGGATTTCATTCCTTTATCACATAATTTCAATTCTTAACCTTATTCTTTATCTTATCCGGTTAATCCTGTTATCCTGTCTAAAGTTATCCTGCCTAAAGTTATCCTGCCTGCCTTACAAGTCACCGGACAAATTAACTCTTTAAACATCAGTGAACAGTAAGCAGAAGTTAAAAGAAAAAAAAAGAACAGAAGAAATAGAAAATTAATATTTATCAATAGCAGGATAGGAAAATACCGGTATTAATCTGTAATGATCTGTGAGTTGTTTTTCTTTTCGTAGTTACGGTTGCGTGCATAAAGCAAAACATCGATCGCGACCATCAGAAGATTAAGCCCGTAAAGATAAATTACAGGATCATAATGGAATGCCAGTTTATGCAGGATCCCGGCTATGTATCCACACATCACAATAAGCATAAACAAAAGGCTTTTTCCTTTAGTGGATTTTGAAGTCCATGACCGGTAAATGGAAAATGGCCATGCGGCTCCAAAACATATCAGCATAATAATTTCAAAGTGACTCATTAATCTCCATGGAAATATAAATTTTTTATAGGTGTTTCATCTATCCAGATATTCTGTTCAATACGCATCCAGCCGGTAAGTCCAAGCACAGATTGTATCAGATAATAACAATATTCATCGTCAAATTCAGCAAGTAGGACACTGACATCTTCTCCTTTATGCACAGTCGTTATCGCTCGTTTTTGTCGTTTTGTTTCATAAATTAAAAAATCTTTGCATGCCTGACTATGAATATTAACACCATAAAACGGCTGTTTTTTTTCTTTTATTTTACCATTTTTCAGATAGTATATTTGACTCCGGCTGAACATTTCATTCATAGAACCTCTGGCAACAATAATGCCGTTCCCTAAAAAAAAGAGATGATCCGTATGCAGTACAAATGCCGGTTCGTGAAAAACTCCTTCCCGGTAAAATAGATATTTTGCATCTCCGCTTTCACCCATTGTAAATAAAATCGAGTACAATTCCTCGTCTTCATGGTTTGCTACATATTCCATCACTTTGATAAATCCAGTGGTATCACCCTGAGCATAATAAAAAGGGTCTTCATAGGGAAGCTTGTCACATGTGGTATTAAATACGGTTGCAGTACCTGTGTAGCTAACTTTCATCCAGGGATACGGTGCGATCTCAATAAGATGATTTTCCTGTGCCGAAAGTATGGCAGTTAAAAAAACAGCGATCAGTACATATTTTTTCATTATTTCTCCCAAGGTCTTAGATACCCGGTTTCCCCAATAGTTTAAACATGTTGCGTTTATATGCTTCAACACCCGGCTGATCAAAGGGATTTACACCCAACATGTATCCTGAAATGGCAACACTGACCTCAAAAATCACACAGAGCTTACTGAGGTGTTCTTCATCAAGATAATCTAAATGAAAAACTGCCGTGGGAACACCACCGTCTTCGTGGGCTGCCCGGGTTCCTTCAAAAGCTTTTTGGTTGACATAACTCAAACTGCGACCGGAAAGATAATTTAATGTATCGAGATCGCTCTCATCATACGGTATTTTAATATCTTCCTGATAGTGATCCACAACGAGGAAAGTTTCAAAAACAGATCGTACTCCATCTTGGATCCACTGTCCCATGCTGTGAAGATCTGTTGTTAAATCCACACTGGCAGGAAAAATACCTTTCCCGTCTTTTCCTTCACTTTCACCAAATAATTGCTTCCACCATTCAGAAAAATAATGTAAGCGGGGTTCAAACGAGGAAAGCAGTTCAATTCCCTTTCCGTTGCGATAGCAAACAGTCCGGCTAACAGCATACTGCAAAGCAGGATTTTGTTTATCTTGGGATAAAGCAGTTTCAAATCCGGAAACAGCACCGCGAATAATTTGATTTATATCAGCACCGGCTGCCAGAATAGGCAGTAACCCTACAGGAGTCAGCAGAGAAAAGCGTCCGCCGACATTATCAGGAATCACAAAGCTGCGATACCCTTTTTTATCCGCTAAAGTACGAAGGGCGCCTTTGTTCGCATCCGTTGTAACTATAATTCGTTTCGCTGCTGATTCTCCATATTTCTTTTCCGCAAGTTCGCGTAATATCCGGAATGCAATACCCGGTTCCGTTGTGGTTCCCGACTTGGAGATCACATTGATATAAAAATCACGGGATTCCAATTCTTTCAGCAATTGTGTTAATTCAAGGGGAGAAAGATGGTGACCGATAAAGCGTATGCGATGCTGATCTCCGAAAAGAGCATGAATAATTGCTTTTGCTCCAAGATAGGATCCTCCGATACCGATACTGATCAGCAGGTCACCGGAATCATGGATTTCTTTTGCCGTTTTCTCCAGCAAAATCACATTGTCCGGAGACTGGTCAGGCAAATCCAGCCATCCTAAAAATTCATTCCCTTTGCCTGTACGTGAAATCAAACGATCCAATGCGGTTTCTGCTTCCTTTTGGATTGAAGAAAACTGAGCCGCATAGCGTTTTCGTATAAGTTCATCAATAAATTGTATCATGGCTGTTACTTCTCTATATATTTTTTTAATACGTTCAAAACATCATCTATATCTGCTGCGGTATGATCCGCACAAATTTGGAAGCGGATTTCCTCCTCCCCTTTTGGCACTACCGGAAAATTGAGTCCTGTTGCTAAAATGCCATTTTCACGTAAAAATGAAACCAATTCCGCTGTTTTTCGGGTATCCCGTACCATAAGCGGGACCACGGGATGTTTTCCGGGGATAGTTTCAAGTCCAAGTGACTCTAATCCATCACGAAACCGGTTTGTCATCGTCTTCAGGTGTATCAGCCGCTTTAAACCTTCTTTGCTGTTGAAAATGTCAATACTCTTTCGTGCAGCTGCTGATTCGGATACGGTAATGGGGTTAGAATAAATATAGGTGGGTGCTGATTCACGCAGAAATGTAATAAGGTTCTGACTTCCGGTTACATATCCGCCATTGACGCCAAAAGCTTTACCAAGTGTACCGATCAATATATCGACTTGGGTAGCGGTAAGCTCTTCGGTACCGCGTCCGGTATCACCACAGGCACCAACACCATGAGAATCATCTACAATCAGGGTTACACCCTCTTCAAATTCAGGGTCTGCAGCCTTACAGAGCGCCGATATTGCATCCAGGGGAGCATGGTCACCCCGCATACTAAAAATGCCGTCTGTAATAACAAGACAACGTTTCCCTTGTCCGACTGCTTTTGTTAATTTATCCTGAAGATCATCCATCTCATTATGTTTATATATTATTTTTACTGCCGGTCGGGACATACGCAAAGCATTAATAATGCAATTGTGATTCAGGGCATCACTGATGACCACAGTTTCAGGCGTGATCAAGGATGAAATTACGCCCAGGCTTGTCGCATAGGCGGAGCTGAAGATCATCGCGGCCTCTCTCCCGTGAAAATCCGCAAGAGTTTCTTCCAAGTCAATATGTTCCTGATAACTGCCGCTAATAAAACGTACCGCACCGGGTCCTACGCCAAAGCGACGTGTTGCGTTTTCTTCCGCCTGTACAACTTCGGGGTGCAGACTGAGACCCAAATATGAATTGCTGTTCATTTTAATAAATTCTTGCCGGAAACCGTCAAGACGATATCGGGTTCCCTTTTTTCCTGAAGGTTTTATCACCTTGGTAATAATCCATTCTTTGCCTTTTGTTCGTCCTTCATCTACAAGAGTTTGTGTCGTTAATTCAAGTATTTTATCTAATTTAGACATTTTTTTCACTCCTATTGAAACGTTCTGTAAGGACTTGAATCATATTATTTGTCATACGTTCCAAATTAAAATCCGGTGACCAACCCCAGTCGTTTCGGGCAGCAGTATCATCCATTGAATTCGGCCAGGAATCAGCAATACGTTGCCGTATAGGATCAATATTATAATCAATGGTAAATTCCGGAATATGTTTCTTTATTTCATCTGCCAGTATTTTTGGTGTGAGACTCATGGCTGTAACATTATAAGAATTATGGTGATGCAGGGTATGGCAATCTGCTTCCATCAAACTTACGGAAGCTTTCAGGGCATCCGGCATATACATCATATCCAGGCGGGTATCTTCTTCAAGATAGCAGGTGTATTTTTTGTACTTTATTGCTTTATGGAAAATATCCACCGCATAATCTGTTGTACCGCCGCCGGGTGGAACCACATTGGAAATAATTCCCGGGAAACGTAGCCCCCGTACATCTACACCGTATTTTTCATGATAATAATCACATAAAAGCTCACCTGCTACCTTGGTCACACCGTAGATACTGTTTGGACGCTGAATTGTCAGTTGAGGGGTTTTATCTTTCGGTGTAGTGTCACCGAATGCTCCAATAGAACTGGGAACAAACATTTTAAATTTTAGCTCATTGGCAATGCGTAAAACACTATTCAAACAACCCATATTGATATCCCAGGCCATTTCGGGGTTTTTTTCACAAACTGCCGATAAGATAGCCGCAAGAAAATATACCTGTTCTATTTTTTCCTTCTGGATTACCTGATATACCTGACGGCTATCCATAGCATCCATACGTATAAACGGTCCACCTTCCATTAAATCCGAATGAAGAGTTGCCCGAATATCCGAGGCGATAACATTTTTTGCACCATATTTATTTCGGAGGTAATAGGTCAGTTCTGTTCCAATCTGCCCGCCGGCACCGATAATTAAAATCTTCTCCATGAAAAACTCCAAATGCTGTGGTTATGATAATCAGTGAGATGTCTGTTTATTCATTCATTTATAATACAATAAATGGATTATGAGATCTTTCTTCCCCTATCGTAGTCATTTTTAGATGTCCCGGATAAATGCGAGTATCATCCGGCAACGACAGTAATTTATCCTTAATAGATCCTTGTAGTTCCTGCATATCTCCGCCGGGTAAATCGGTCCGCCCAATTGAATGATGGAAAAGTGTATCCCCGGTGAAAAGGATATGATCAAATAAAAAGCAAACACTTCCTTTGGTATGCCCCGGCGTATGCAAAATATCAAAAGAGAAATCTCCCAGTTCCAGCATATTCTTTAATGTAATATCAATATCAATTGCGGGGGTGCCGTAATAGGGAATCTGAAAATGTTCACACATATTTTTCAGCTCAGCCAACCATTTACTGTCGATTCTGCTCATGATAAAAGGACAAGAATAAATTTCACATAAACGGGATGCAGCAAGAATATGATCCGCATGTCCATGGGTAGCTAAAATACCCTGGACTTTGCAGTTTTCTTTTTCAATACGTGCCGTAATTTTTTCAGGATGATCTCCCGGATCTATGATAAGCGCAAAATTATTGTTTTTTACAATATAAACATTTTCCTGAAAAACAGTACTTGATCTATGTTGGATAACTATCATGAATGAACCTAAAAATAGCGCCTGATTTTTTTACGTTTCTTTGTCGCTTTATTCCCTATACCAAGAATATCATGTACAAAATAAAAGCGTTTCCAAAGTTTATATTGTTTCTTTTTATCAAAGCTGTAGCAGGGATCATCATCAATTTCAATAGGTTCACCTTGAATAATTTTCCAGGGATTTGTAGAGATCAGGGTTTTAAAATCAATATTCGGGTACTTTTCTTTAAAAATACCTGCTGCACGCGGCATATTAAATCCAATAGCACGGCTTGCTTTATGGGCATCACTGGCAATAATATGAGCCAGGCCTTCAGACAAGAGCATCTCGGAAATAAAACGTGCCTGAGTGCCCATATATCCCAATAGGCTTCCGGCATTAATCTGCAGGAGGGTGCCCATTTTAATCAAATCAATAATATCATCGGCGATTTCCCAGAAATACCCGTACCGTTCCGGATGAGCGAGCACCGGGGTGCAACCGTTTTGAATTAATTCATAAAATACTTCTTTATGGCCTTCCGGATGCCAATTTAGTGAAAATTCGATCAGAGCGTATTTTTTTTGGTTTTCATAGGTAAAATACAGGATTTCCGGAGCATGGGCTACATATGTGGTGAAATATAGTTCCCCGCCCAAATAAAGGCGTACCGGAAGATCTTCTTTCTTAGCCGCAGCTTTCAGTTCTTCAAAATTTTTAATGACTTTTTGTTGTCGTTCATGATTATTAGAAACTTGATGTTCTTCAAGCTGATGCGGAGTTGCAACAATATGTGTTATATTATTCTCCACTGCCTGACGCAGGAGGCGCATTGAAGCATCAAGCGTAGGCGGTCCGTCATCTACATCAAAAATAATATGATTGTGAATATCAACTATGCGATCCATATTACCCTTTTTTACTGTAAAACTGCCAATAAAACACCCGCTGCAACCGCAGAGCCTATAACACCTGCCACATTCGGTCCCATGGCGTGCATAAGTAGATGATTTGTTTTATCATATTCTAATCCTACGTGCTGAACTAAACGTGCAGAATCCGGAACCGCACTTACGCCGGCAGCGCCGCACAGGGGATTAATTTTATTTCCTTTTTTAAGAAATAAATTCATAAATTTAGCAAATAAGACACCTCCGGCCGTAGCAATAAAGAAAGCGAATGCTCCTATACAAAAAACAGCAAGAGATTGCCAAGTCAGGAACATAGTTGCTTGTGTTGAAGCTCCCACTGTTAATCCCAGTAGAATAGTTACCGTATTAATTAAACCGTTTCGGGCAGTATCTGCCAGCCGTTCTGTCACTCCTGATTCTTTTAACAAATTCCCGAAAAACAACATCCCCAAAAGAGGCAGTGCTGTTGGTGCAATAAACACGGTTAGCAAAAATCCGATAATTGGGAATAATATTTTTTCCACTTTCGGAACATGTCTTACGGGTTTCATTCTGATAAGACGTTCTTTTTTTGTAGTAAGTAATTTCATTACCGGCGGTTGAATAATAGGGACAAGTGCCATGTAGGAATAAGCCGAAATAGCAATTATACCCATTAAATGCGGTGCTAATTTTGAGGAAAGAAAAATAGCTGTCGGTCCATCCGCCCCGCCAATTATTCCAATAGCTCCTGCTTCTGCCGGAGTAAATCCAAGCCAGCTGGCACCAAAAAAAGTCAGGAAAATTCCAATCTGTGCCGCAGCACCGAGCAATATCATTTTTGGGTTTGATAATAATGCAGAAAAGTCGGTCATTGCCCCAATTCCCAGAAAAATAAGGGGTGGATAAATTCCTTTTATTACTCCAAAATAAAGATAATTTAATACCGATCCATCTTCATAAATACCCAGCTGCAGCCCCGCATCAGTAATAAAAGGGATATTCCCCAAAAGGACTCCAAATCCAATTGGGACCAGCAAAAGGGGTTCAAATGCTTTTGCGATACCGAGATACATGAGCAGACACCCGATTACTATCATTATGATATGTCCCCAGGTTACATTTGCAAATCCTGAAAAGCTGAAAAAATCACTTAAAATATTCACACGTTCTCCATATTCATCAAAATAGCACCTTCCAAAACAGAATCGCCGACCTTGATCGGGATGCTGGTAATTTTTCCGTCAGAAGACGCTAAAATATTATTTTCCATTTTCATCGCTTCCATTTTCGCAACAATTTGTCCGCTCTTAATCATATCACCTTCTGCGACCAGTATTTCAGTTATTAAACCCGGAATAGGTGCTTTCACCACATTGGCACTAGCTGATTCAGCGGGACTGTAGGTTTTCTTTCCGGAATCTACCGGAACGGCCGTTTTTCGAGATATGGTGGGTGTTTTACTCTCTTTTTTAGGAGTTTCAAATTCAACCGTATATTCAACTCCATTACATTTAACTTCCGCAGTACCATCGCTTAATGTTTCAATATCAACAGTATATTCTTTACTGTTAATTTTTAATTTATATGTCTTCATTGCTCACCTATATGTTATAATATCCGAGGATTCCGCATCCCGAAGGATTTATTATTCCATCCTGAAAAGGGTTTTATTATTTTGTGTATAGTAAGAATTGCTTTTTCTTCTTCTTCCAATGACCGTTTTTCTAAATGTAGTGCAGTTGCAATTGCAACCATAGCATCATCTGGTCCGATCGCTGATATCTTTACGGCTTTTTTATCTTTTGCGGTTATACGTTTTATTTCTGAGTGATTAATCACCTTTGACATTATTGCCACAGTAAATGCCACAATAGTTAAAGCGAAAACCACAATAAGAATTCCAGATACAGTTACACTATTTACTAATGATTCATTTTCCTTTGGAACTCCCAGTGCTGCAAACATCGCAAGGGGAGCCAAAATATATATACCAGCAGTTAATAAAAGTTTAAACATGATTTACTTTCCTATAGGGGAATATTTCCGTGTTTTTTCATTGGATTGCTCAAGCGCTTCGTTGAAAGCATTTCAAAAGCACGAATAATCCGGAAACGTGTATTTTTCGGCTCTATTACATCATCAATATATCCGCGTTCAGCCGCAACAAAAGGGTTGGCAAACTTATCCCGGTATTCATTCAAAAGTTCCTCTTTGCGTGTCCCGTCTTTGTCATCTTTCAAGTCTTTATGATAGAGAATATTCACTGCACCGTCTGCACCCATCACGGCAATTTCCGCTTTGGGCCAGGCATAGTTAATATCACCGCGTAAGTGTTTACTGCTCATTACAATATATGCCCCGCCATAGGCCTTTCTTGTAATGACCGTAACTTTCGGCACAGTTGTTTCGGCATAAGCATAAATCAGTTTTGCACCATGACTGATAATTCCTCCGTATTCCTGAGCAGTTCCCGGTAAGAAACCCGGAACATCCACAAGAGTAAGAAGCGGAATATTGAAAGCATCACAGAACCGTACAAAGCGTGCCGCTTTGATACTGCCTTTAATATCAAGAACTCCTGCAAGATAATTCGGTTGGTTCGCTACGATACCGACTGCCCGACCATTAAATCGCGCATAACCTGTAATCATATTGGGAGCATAATGCCGGGATACTTCCATAAATTCCTGATCATCTACAATTTCGTAAATAATCTCTTTCATATCATAGGGTTGATTTGCTAACTCTGGAATAATCGTGTTCAATATATCGGAATGCCGGTCAATAGTATCTTTAGGCGTTACCATGGGTGTTTCTTCCATATTATTTGATGGAAAATATGAAATTAATTTACGGATAAGCATGATAGCTTCTGTTTCATCTTCTGCGGCAAAATGGGCAACCCCGGATTTCGCGGCATGTATCATAGCTCCTCCGAGCTCTTCATCGCTAACGACCTCATTGGTAACTGCTTTTACAACCTTTGGTCCTGTAATGAACATATAAGAGGTTTTTTCTGCCATAATTACAAAATCGGTTATTGCGGGACTATAGACCGCTCCGCCGGCACAGGGACCAAGAATTGCAGAAATCTGCGGAATAACACCGGAAGCTTCAACATTTTTCTGAAAAATATCAGCATAGCCGGCAAGCGACATGACCCCTTCCTGAATACGAGCACCGCCTGAATCATTTAACCCGATAATCGGTGCACCCATTTTCATTGCCATTTCCATAACTTTTACAATTTTCGCTGCCAGTGTTTCACTTAAACTCCCTCCGAAAACCGTAAAATCCTGAGCATAAATATACACAAGACGACCATCAATAGTACCGCATCCCGTAACAATTCCATCACCCGGAAAATGTTTTTTTTCCATACCAAAATCAATACAGCGATGTTTTACAAACATATCAAATTCTTCAAAAGAATCTTGATCTAATAATAAATTAATACGTTCACGGGCAGTCATCTTGCCCTTTTCATGTTGTTTATCAATCCGCTCTTTTCCGCCACCCATTTTTGCCTGACGGCGCAAATCATGTAATTGTTTAATATTGTCCATTTTTATACCCATATCCCGTTATTTATGTTCTTCGGTTAGTTCTGTTAATATGCCAAAGGTCGATTTTGGATGAACAAAACCAATTTTATGTCCCCCCGCTCCAATGCGTGGTGCTGAATCAATCAAACGAATCCCTTCTGCTTCCATTTTATTCAACGCTGTCTGGCAGTTGTCTACTTCATAGGCAAGATGGTGAATTCCTTGTCCACGTTTTGCTATATATTTTGCAATTGTACTGTTTTCACTTGTGGGTTCTAAAAGTTCAATACGGGTATCTCCGATATTAAAAAAAGCAACTTTTACCATCTGGTCTTCCACTGTTTCAGTACCCGTAAATTCCAGTCCCAGTACATCTCTGTAAAACGGAATTTGTTCTTCCAGAGATGTGACGGCTATACCGACATGTGATATTTTTTTTACCATGTATCTGCTTCTCTCCTTAGATTACAACATTTTCTTTATATTCACCAAAAACATCACGCATAATATCGCAAATTTCGCCTAGTGTAGCATAATTTTTAACAGCGGAGATAATATAGGACATCACGTTACAATCATTTTCACATGCATTTTTCAATTCATACAGGGAATTATGTACAGCATTGTCATCGCGTTTCGATTTAAGGTTTTTAATACGTTTAATTTGTTCAACCTGAATACGTCGATCAATACGTAATAAATTTGTCGGGGGATCTTCTTTTACCGTAAATTTATTCACTCCGACAATAATACATTCATCATTTTCAATTTCTTTTTGGATGCGGTAGGCTTCCCGTTGAATTTCCCGTTGCACATATCCTTGTTCAATGGCTGAAGACATGCCACCCAGTTCGTCAATTTTCTTGATATAAGCTTCTGCTTCTGCTTCAATTTTATCAGTTAGTGCTTCTACAAAATAGGATCCGGCCAAGGGATCAATGGTATCAGCGACTCCGGTTTCATAACCAATGATCTGCTGAGTACGCAGTGCGATCCTAACAGCATCTTCGGTTGGCAATGCAAGTGCTTCATCCTTGCTATTAGTATGTAAACTTTGCGTACCTCCCATAACGGCGGATAGTGCCTGCATGGTTACACGAATAATATTATTATCTTTCTGTTGTGCTGTGAGGGTGGATCCGGCGGTTTGTGTATGAAAACGCAACATCATGGATTTTGCTTTTTTTGCAGCAAAACGTTCTTTCATGATTTTTGCCCAAAGGCGGCGTGCGGCACGAAATTTCGCAACCTCTTCAAAAAGATTATTATGGGCATTAAAGAAAAAGGATAAGCGACCGGCAAATTCATCCACATCCATACCGGCATTCAGGGCTGCTTCCGTGTATGCAACACCATCAGCCAGGGTAAATCCAATTTCCTGTGATGCGGTTGATCCGGCTTCACGAATATGATATCCTGAAATTGAAATGGTATTCCATTTTGGAACATGTTCTGAACAGTATTCAAAAATATCCGTCACCAGGCGCATCGATTCTTTTGGCGGAAAAATATAAGTGCCACGGGCTATATATTCCTTTAAAATATCATTTTGAATGGTCCCTGCCAATTTATCTGAAGAAATACCTTGTTTTTCTGCCACAACAATATACATAGCGAGTAAAACAGATGCCGGAGCATTGATTGTCATGCTGGTAGACACTTTATCCAGCGGAATACCATCAAACAATACTTCCATATCTGCAAGGGAATCAATGGCAACACCAACCTTGCCTACTTCTCCGTCACAGATGGAATTATTTGAATCATACCCTATCTGGGTGGGTAAATCGAAAGCAACAGACAAACCTGTTTGTCCATTCTGTAATAAATATTTATAGCGTTCATTTGATTGTTTAGCATCTCCGAACCCGGCATATTGACGCATGGTCCATAAACGTCCGCGATACATCGTCGGGTACACGCCCCGTGTATAAGGATATTCGCCCGGATATCCTATTGTATTTTCCAAATCACCGTTTAGGTCTTCCGGAGTATAAAGAGGATCAATAACAACATTGGACATTGTTTTAAAGGGATTACGCCGTTCCGGGCGTTTTTGACAAAAGGTTTGATACGTAGTCTTAAACCATTTATTCTTTGATTTGGATGATGACATAACCTTCCTTAATTCGCCAATTAGATAATTAATTTATAAAAAACAATGCCCAGTTATATATGGCCGGGCATTGTTATACCTATACACTATTTTGTGTTTTCACCGTAATATTTATCAAAATAATACCGTTGGTAATAATAATAATATCCACTGGACGTGTTTTTCGGATTTACATCATTCAGTACGGTACCCGCAATATTGATTCTTGTATTTTTCATTTCCTGCTGCAAGTGAACAATCACTTCTTTCTGTGCTTCACCCGCACGGGCAATTAATAATATACCGTCAGTTAAGGCACCCATTAAAGCTGCATCTGTTACTGCCATCAACGGTGGCGCATCAAAAAATACTTTATCAAACTGTTTCAGTAATTGAGTAAAAAGTTCTTTCATGGATTTTGAACCCAGCAATTCGGAGGGATTTGGCGGCAGACTTCCTGCCGGCATCACATATAGATTATCAATTTCAGTTTTGAATACGGATTCATCCAGTTTGGACCGTTTGGTGATCATATTTGCCAATCCCGGTTTTTTAGGCGTTGAAAACATTTTATGAATAGTCGGTTTCCGCATATCACCGTCCACCAGCAGCACCTTCATCCCAAATTGCGCATAAGCAATAGCAAGGTTGGCAATCACGGTGGATTTACCTTCCATTGCACCTGCAGATGTTGTCACAAGTGAAGTGATCGGTTTATCCGGAACAGAAAGTTCAAGGTTGGTTCGAAGAGAACGAAAGGATTCTGAAATAGGCGAACGCGGTTTGAAGTGACTAATTAAACGGTTTCGGAAATCATCCTGGCTGGAGTATTTTTTATCCAGCACCTTCTTTGCACGGTCAATGGACATTGAAGGAATAATACCTAAGACAGTCAATCCAAGCCGTTCCAGATCTTCCTTACTTCTGATGGAATTATCCATGAATTCGCGCAGTAAAATAACACCGACACCGGCTGCCAGACCAAAAATAAAACCTAATAATATATTTAACTTGGTTTTCGGCTTAATTGGCTCAAAATTCGGAATAGCTTTATCAATTACATACACATTGGATATTTGTGATGCTTCCTGGATACGTGCTTCCTCATAGCGTTCTTTCATAAGAAGGTAAATACGTTCGTGCGTTTGACGTTCGCGTTCAAGACGAATATATTGGATACTTGTTGATGGTATCTCTTCAATCAAACTGATATAATAATCATTTAATTTACTGTATTCTTCCACCTTGGTTTCTAAGCTTACCTTCTGTGACTCCAGATCAACGATCTGATCCAGAATAATCTGATTGATCGACATGGGATCAATATTACCCGGCAGATACCCTGATTGAATTAATAATGCCGTTTCATCTTCCAGGCGTTTTGTCTTTATTTTAATATCACGAAGTGTTTCCTGTACATTGGTGGACTGCAAATCCTGTCCTATTAGTGACTTTTCCTTGGATGCAATATCTTCCCGTAAACGTATAATCAGCGGATTGGCTATCTGCAGCTTGTTATCCAGCATTTGTTTTTGTTTTTCTCCCAGTTCGTTCTTGAGATAAACAAGCTGGTCTCTGATAATATTAAGTTCTGCTTTAGCTGTAAATAACTGAGCTTCAAATTCAGATGACTTCTGAATCAGTTGTTTGGCATTTTCATCTAAATCAATAATCCCTTCTTTTTCCAGAAAATCACTTAATTTTTTTTCAATCGCCGCGAGTTTGGGTTCAATATCATAGATTTGGATTTCCAGAAATCTTCTGATCTTCCCGGCGGAATTGCTTACACGTTCCAAATCATTGGCATAGTATTGGGTAACCAATTCGTTTAATATGATTGCCGCTTCATCGGGGTTATAACTTTCAATAGAAATATTAATTGTCTGTGTCTCCCGTACAGGCTCAACTTCTAACTGATCTTGCAAACGATAAATATAATTTTTCTTTTTTTGATCAAGGGTTAATATTTTTTCTTCCTCGCGGCTAAACATTTTCTTAAGCTGTTTTCTAAATTTGGTTGAAAATGACTGGTTTTCAATTAG
>JAUXEL010000099.1 GCA_030620575.1 Fidelibacterota bacterium | reverse complement strand
TTAAATTGACCTCCCCTATATATCAGACAGTTATATGTGTTAGTGAAAACTGTTTTTTATATTTCATCAAATTACTTCCACATAAAATCGCATCATATTTGATCTTAATATTATTACCTGCTTACATCTAACGTTATAGTTTGATACATAATTCCCTCATTATCAAGTAATTTTTGCCCAAAATAATGCTACGCGATCCATGAGAGATTTGCTCTCCTCCCATTTGTCAGTCAGTCACATCCTCTTTATTAGCTGGGAAATAGATATTATCTAGCGAGTTTAATTCATTTTCTTTCGGTATGCTTGCGAGTAGATGATGAATTGATGTCAATAATGGATTTATTTATTCGTTAGTTATTTTCCTGAATCATATTATCAGAGAGATCGTGCCCGCCCCGACGAAGGTCGGGGAACCCGCCCCCGAAACTTCGAGGTCGTTCCACCGATATTCATCGGCACAAGCAGGATGACGAGTATAGCGTTTACTGCATACAGATTTCTTGCTGATTGTTGCTTAGTGTTTACAGCTTACTTTTCTTTAGACAATCTGTTCCACCGCCCAAAGAGGCAAGTTTAGAAGCCAGTTTTCTTTTTTATAATCCGTCATTGTCGTACGGATTGAGTTTACCGGTCGAAATTTTTCATAATATATTTTAAGACTTTTAGCTTGTAAATTTGTTGCTGCTTTAACCTCTACCGGTATCACTTCAGTGCCGGTATCGATCACAAAATCAATTTCCGCACCACCGCGATCATTTGTCCAATAATATATATCTAATCTTCTAATAGTCTTGAGTTGCTGCAGGACATACTGTTCAGTTAAGGCACCTTTAAATTCACTGAAAAGTCTGTTGCCATCAAGAAGTACTGACTGATTAAGCCGTACCAAGCATGATAGAAGACCCACATCAAGAATAAATAATTTAAATGCTTTTAGATCTTCATTGGCCTTTAGTGGAAGTTCGGGTTTCTTTACACGAGATATCTTATGAATCAGACCACAGTCAGTCAACCACAGCAAAGCCATTTCATAACTTTTTGCCCTTGCACCCTCTTTAATTAGCCCATAAATAAATTTCTTATTCTCCTTTGAGAGCTGTGATGGGATACTGTTCCAAAGCATCCGAATTCGCGGTACAACTTCATTGGGAGCGTGCTTTGAAAAATCTTGTTCATAAGCTACAAGTATTCGTTGCTGTATTTCACGCACCTCATTAAAATCACGGTTGGCAGCAAAATTCACAACTACTTCGGGCATACCACCCACATAATAATAGTACTTAAGTAAACTTATATACTCTTGCTTGAATGTAGTTGCCAGTTCAAAATCTTGCTCCTTGAGCAATTCAGCAAATTGATTTTTTTCCATTGCCAACATGAATTCTGAAAATGATAAAGGATAGAGGTTTAGGAACTCCACTTTCCCGACAGGAAATGAGGTTCCCTTATGCAGAGCAACTCCAAGTAGCGAACCGGCACAAATAATATCATACTGTGGAGCATTTTCATAAAAGTATTTAAGAGAAGTTAAGGCTTTAGGTACTTCTTGGATCTCATCAAAAACAAGTAGCGTATCGCGCGGATCGATCTTATGACCTGCGTAAAGTTCAAGTCCCGCGATGATCCGGTCAATCGCCATATCGCTATTAAACAGCGTTTTCATTTGCTCGTTATTATCAAAATTAATATAAATAATTTTCTTGTAAACGATCCGGCCGAATTCTTTCATCAGCCAGGTTTTACCGACCTGACGTGCCCCCCGGATAATGAGGGGTTTTTTATTTTGTTTTGACTTCCATTTATGAAGATCTCCGATAGCAGTACGATACATTTTTATCACCTCAAGCAAATTATACAATAATACTACACTTTTTACAACGACTTTTTGTCATTATATGACATTTTTTACAACGACTTTTTGTCATTCAATCACACATTTTACGACAATTATTATATTTATGGCTGATTTCAGTATTTATTTTTTTCAGAATAGGTCAATTAGTCAATGAATTTATCAATATAGTTGATATAAAAATTCGTTAATTATTTTTCCAAATTCTATTATCAGAGAGATCGTGCCTGCCCGGTGTCTTGTCAGGCGTAGTCACGGCGATCAGCCGGACGAAGACTGAAGCCCCGATCCCTCGGGGCGGAATGCCCCCCCGAAGGGGCTCCTACGGAGCTGGCTGGTCGAAAATATGTATCTTCATTTAAATCAATTCCGTAGAGCCACGCCATGGCGTGGCTTTACATATAATATTATGATATCGTAGAGACGTGCCATGGCACGTCTCTACATGTGATAATTATATTTTTTATCATTTCAATTTAAAAATGCTGTTCAAAATTTCGCGGGACAGGCAGGATAATATTCTTTTTCTTTCTTACCGTTTACAGTTCACGGTTCACGGTTCACGTCTTAGACTTCCAGCATCATCAACATTGTGGCTGCTGATATGGGAATAACAATATTATCATCAAAATGGCTTAAAAGAGCTTCAAAAAGGGCGCAAAACACAACCACAACAATGGATTTCCAAAGCGGAATATACGGGAAAGCGACCAGAAAAAGTATCAATCCGGCAACGATAAATGCAAGGGTACCTTCGATGGTATAGTGTTTAAACCAGGTATGTTTACCAATCCATCGGCCAATTAGTCCCGAAGCAGAATCTCCTACACTTAAAAGCAGGCAGGCCGGAATGGATATATGGATCGGGAAAATCAGTAAAATAAGAAAAAATACAATCGCGACATGAGAAGCCGCTGTCATTTTATTTTCTTCATCAATCCGGATAAATGGGGAAACCAACAGCAAAAACCATTTTTTTACCAACGGGTTGTAACGCCGCAAGTAATCCGCCAGGACAAAAAGACCACCAAAAACAGCAAATAATATCATTGTCCATTGCTGACCGTTCAAAGGACCAATATCCGGAAAAAAATAATACATCAGCGGGATAAATGCGGTAAACAGATGGATAAGTTGGCGGCGTACTTCTTGTTTGTTTAACATTTATTCGGGTAATTCTTCTTCATTGTAACGACTGACAACCAAGTCGATCGGTTGCGGCACAGTAAGTACAGACGTACCTGGGACCGACTGGTAAATAACGGTATTGGGCAACAGGTCGTTGCGGTCACGGTAACTTACAGTCCCGATACGCAAACCGGCATTATTAATTGTTTGAAGAGCATCCTGCAGACTTATATTGATCACCGTTGGAACGATCCAGTGACTAAGTCCTAAACTAATTTTTACATGGACTTTGGAACCGGGGCGGATCAGTTCTCCCGCCGGAATAGATTGCCAGTAAATAACTTCATGGGACATATTTGAAAAACCATAGGATACCGAATCGATATCGAGGTTTTTGTCTTCCAGTAAAATCTCGGCGCCCCGTAGTGTTTTTCCGGTTAAATCGGGAATAATAACATTTTCAAGGGGAATGCTCACGTCGAGGTATACCCGCCGTCCCAATTTTACCCGTGTACCGGGTCGCGGCATTTGGGAAATTACACGAAAAGGCTCTATATCATTACGCGGAATGGATTTCCCGCGCACCGGCGTAAATTTTTCCAGCAATAAAAGGTACTTAGCTTCTTCCCAGCTTAATCCCTTCACATCCAGCAAAATCCTTTCCTGATCCTGGCGTACGAACCGGGGAAGAATAATATAATTAAATAAAACAGCCAATACTGCAAACATTACAAATAATACGCTTGCAAATATTAACAGCTCATGGATACGTTCTTTAAATGTTTTTTTCTTCCGGGGATGCTTCGTTTCTTCGATCAGAATTTTAATTTTATGCTTTTTTCGGTTCATATAACAAATTTAACACTTTCTCAATGCAATAGCAAACGAACCTTCACACATGTGTCGGTGTGGAAAAGTTGCAATGGCGCCGTCGCTGGTAATAATATCTGCCGGAAATATATCTTTATTTGCCGGAACAATGGAAAATTCAGGATGTGCATCAAGAAATCTGCGCACCGTACCCATATTTTCATCTTCATCAAAGGTACATGTGCTGTAAACCAGCATCCCGCCGGATTTCACATAAGTAGAAATATTTTCCAAAATATCATGTTGCCGCTGCAGTAATGTCTGCATGTCCTCCGGCTGTCGACGCCAGCGCAAATCGGAGCGTTTTCGGATAACACCAAAGCCGGAGCAGGGTGCATCTACCAAGATATGGGAATATTCCGGAAAAGTATCCTTTGCGGCATCTGCTTGTTTCAGCAAAATATCCTGAATGCCGAGTCGGGAAAGGGTCTGCTGTACCTGTTCAAGACGATGGACGCTCAGATCATATCCGTGTATTTGGGTATCGGAGGGGCAGTATTGATTGAGGGCGCTCAATTTGCCTCCCGGTGCACAGCATACATCTGCCACAGATTCAGGGTGGTCAGCGGCAATAAATTGTAGCGGAAAAATGGCCGAAACATCCTGGGCAATGATAAACCCGTCTGTAAATAACTCATGCTGTAACAGAGGTTGCCAGGAACAAATAAACACAAAATCCGGGTTATAGGCACTTAAGCCTTCAAGAACACCCAATTCTTTCAGGATTTCAAGAATCTGTTCTTTCTTTTCCGTTTTGACAATACGTGCCATCTTGCGTGGCGGATCGTTTAAATGCTGCAAAAGCAATGGGGTTTCAGCTCCAAATTGAGCGGTCCAGCGCGCAATCAGCCAATCCGGAAAACCGCTGCGTATTCCAAGGGGAATATCCGGATTTTCGCGAATATTTTGCCAATCTGTTTCCCTAAATGCCAGTACTTTCCGCAATATTGCATTCACAAAACCTTTTGCGCGTGAGTCAATGCTTCCTGCCAATTCCACAGCAGAATGAAGCGCCGCATGATCTTTAACGCTTGTAAGTAATATCTCGCAGCTTCCCATCAGCAGCACCAGATAAATCGCTTTTTTGGGTTTCCGTGTATAAAAACGCTGTATAATATAATCGAGCAGGCGCTGATGAATGATCACTTGGTGTATCAGGAATTCAGCAAATCGTTTTTCCTGAAGACTAAGATCTGTATCATTAAAGTGCATAATATGTTCAAGATAGCGGGTGCCGGAGAACCATTCGCTTAGGATTTTGTGGGCAAATTTTCGGGGAGAGCTTTTAATCATTTATTTCTCTTTGATCTCAGAACAATGATCAACGATTTTAGAAGTTAGAAGTCTTCGTAAATCGTATATCGGTGTTCCTTGTTCGATATTCAATATACAAAGAAATATATCGTTTAAAGAGACAAGAACCAAGAATCAAGATTCAGATTATTAATTAACAATTAACAAGCCTACGCTCCGAATGATTGGAGCTTCGGCCTGCAGGTAATTGCCCTTCTTCGCCCTACCGGACTTCGCAGGGCAAGCAAAGGACAATTGACAATTCACTTAACAGTTTAGAATGAACAACTTCTGCCCACCACAAGATAGTCATCCTGAAAAGGTTGCCAGTGGCAATCTTATTCAGGATCTCTCCGAGCGTTTTGATTCTGTTCCTTATTGTTTTCTTAGCTCTCCAAATTACATTGCATATAAAACTAAATTTTAACCCATTGTGTGAAACAGATTAGAAAACGGGAATCACATGCTGTCAATAGCTTTTTTGATGTCATTTCGAACAGTCTTCCCCGAATTAATCGGGGCCCGGCAGGCAAGTTCAGGGTGACGCGAGGGGTGGTTTTGCGCTCCGGCCTGACAGGCGTAGCCCGCCCCGATGCTTTAGGGCGAAGACGGAAGTCCCGACCATTCGCGACGAAGATTGTTCAAAATGACATCAAAAAAGCTATTGACAGCATGTGATTTCCATTTTTTAATCTGTTTCACACAACGGGTATATAAATAATAATTAACCACCCCCTAACCCCCTCCTAAATTAGGAGGGGAGAAAAGATGGAGAAAGCAATTCTTCTTATATTAGATGAAAAAAGAGGAAAACAATAAATATTTTTCACTCAACAAAGATGAAATGGAAAATTTGGGAAAAAGCAATTTCCCCTCCTTGATAAGGAGGGGACAAAGGGGAGGTTGATCATATGTATGATATTCATATGTTGATAAGAATTACTCCCCCCATTCTATCCCAGATTAGAATGAAAAAAAAGATGGAGCAAATTTTAAATTGATAACAAAAAACCCCGTTTCGAAACAGGGTTATATAAGGCAATTTAATAGACAGGGTAATTCTGACATTAATAGTATTGCAGAATTTGTTTATTCTGAACTATCATGACTTTCAAGATCTTCTGTGCTCCTTCATCCGGCATATTAATATGAACAAGATACATACCGCTTCCAACCGGGATATCTGACGCATTGGTCAAACCCCATT
>JAUXEL010000095.1 GCA_030620575.1 Fidelibacterota bacterium | reverse complement strand
TTTAAAGAACTTGACTCAAGTTTTTTTAGTTTTTTTTTCTGTTTTTACATGTAATAGCAAAATTAATGTGATCAATATCACAGAAAATTGAAAAAAACTTGGGGCAAGTTTTTTTTTACGAGATCAGGTGTCCAGTTAAGATAAGGTTATTTATTTTTAAAAAATCTGCGGGCGATACTATTTTTTCTTTGTGCCTTTGTTTTCTTCGTACCTCTCCGTCTATATCCGTCAATCGACGGACTACGTTGAATAAGTTGTATGAGATTTTTTCTTCTCGACTCTCGACTCTCAACCCTCGACTTATTCTTCCGTTTCACCAAGGCAATAAAGATAACCGTCCCGGGAGCCGACATAAATACGTTTATTAAAAACAAAAGGTGTTGCTTCAACACTTCCGATATATCGGCGCTGTAGACGCGTTATCTTGTTGTCCGGCATATATTCAAATAAAGAAATTCCGCTGTAACTTGCCACGACCATTCGGTTCCCGACAAATAAGGGTGTGGAAATACCCGGACCGACCCATCGGCTGGCAACAAATTTCGGAGTTGAATAGCGATATTTGCGATTAGGTCCCCATACCTTGAGAGTATCCAGTTTATCATGTTCCACAAGATAAAAATACCCGTCAATAGCAGAAAACCCTGCGAGATGCGGCATATATGACGGGCGTGTAAGGTCGTTAACACTGGCACTTCCGATCACACCACCTTCCCAGATAGTTTTGTTGTTTGTATCATTTTCTGTAGGAAAATACCAAACCACGCAGGAAGAATCAGCCGGCTTGGAAGGATCAAGTTTAAATACGCCGCCTTTACCGTCAATATATTCTTTTTCAACGGATACCAAAATACAGTTGTCATAGGTAACGGTCGGACTACCGTCCATATCCGCTCCCACATAAAAATCCCAGTCGATTTCCCGGGTTGTAAGATTGTAACCATAAATATGTCCGGAACCTGCAACAATATAAATGTGGTTACCTACTCGGGATGGCGATGATTCGGTAATAAGATTTTGTCCGTGCAGAATCTTATCAGCTTCTTCAAAAAGAGGGTGTTTTTCCCGGGTAAGCGGGCGGCGGTATTCTCTATAAACCTCCGTATTTTCGGGTGAAGGATCAAAAACTACAAAATAGCCGTTTTCCAACCCGAGATATACAATATCATCAACTAAAAGAGCTGATCCGTCAACATCCACCGAATAACTGGCACCGCGACGAACGTGATACCGCCAAATCTCCTCTCCGGTCACGTACGAAATAGCACGCAATGGATACAGATGGGAAGACCATGTGCTGTACTTCGGACCACGTCGACTTCCCTGGATAATCATTAGTTGATGTTTTTTATCTTTCGTACCGGGCGGTGCCCACAATGTTCCGGTTCCCTTAATTGCATCGGGAAATTTATACTTCCACTTAATATCACCGTTTGCGGCATATATTTTTTTCAGATGATGATCAAAAGATCCCTGTATCAGAAAAAGCGTATCGTTTTCTTCTACCATTAACGGCTGGCCTGTCCATCCGCTGCCTTTCCATATATGTTCTTTCTGTCCGATTTTTGTTATGCCTTCACCCAGCGGTATTTTCCAGATAATATCAAGCCGGTCGGGTGCTTTATTTCCATAATAATTCCGTTTTTCGTTTCCCAGATATGTCGGATTTATGAGTGTAAATGGCGTCTGCGCCCACAATAGTACCACGAAAAAAACAGTTGTGATAATTTGTTTTATAGTATGCATGATCAATACAGCAGTTTGCTTAATATTGCTGCGGTAGCAACTGCCGCGTTCAAGGATTCCGCATCGCCCAAAGGCGGCAGGGTAAGATCCTGATGGGGATAAACATCAAATTCCGGATTGACTCCACGGGCTTCGTTCCCTACAACAAGAATAAACGGTGATATTTTCTTCCCGCATATATCCTGTATGTTGTTTTTCCCGTGTGTTTTTGTCAAAATAAGTGTACGGTCGCTAAGCAGCGATTCCGGCAGATCTTCTATATAAGCAAACGGCAAATGGAAAAAAGAGCCCATGCTTGCACGGATCACTTTTGGATTATGTACATCTGCCGTTCCTTTTGTTAATACCACACCTCCAAGTCCAAACCAATGCGCAATTCTAAACAGAGTGCCTACATTCCCGGGATCCTGAAGTTGATCAAGAAGCAATATATTTCCACGAAATTCCTCGTGTGAAAATTTCTGCTGCTGCGCAACGGACACAATCCCCTGAGGGGTTACCTCACTGGAAATTTGTTTTAACTCGCTTCCGCTAACCTCATAACATGTGATATCATAGCGTTCCTGTGCTGAGAGAATACATTCTTTAACACCCGGCTTTTTTAACAGAAACGGATTGAAAAATATCTCCGTTATACGGTAAGCACTTCGAAGAGCTTCTTCCAGCGGCAGAAGTCCTTCAATAACTATTTTTCCTTCTATATTCCGATATTTTTTCTTTTGCAAAGATGCAGTGGTTTTTACTATCTGCCGTGTCAGGTCCTGTACATGAATATTGTTCATATCACAATATAAAAAAATAAACCAGCATGAAACATGAATAATTTGAGTTTTTTATTAAAATCTCATTGGAGTTTATAACGCAAAATTTAAAAATAATTTTTAAATCACTAAAAAAGAACTTCAATTTTAATGTTTTTCATTGTATCATTACAGGAATACACAGTGAGAAAGGTATAATATCTTAATGAATCCACATAAAGAAAAAAAGGCAAGCTGGTATCGCCTTGATACCTCAGCAAAAATATATCCCGCGCTGGAATCTCCGGAAAATCCCACTATTTTCAGAGTTTCAATGACCTTGCAAGAAGACATTGACGAGACAATCCTTTTAAAGGCACTTACATTAATTAAACCCCGTTTTCCATACTATAATGTACATTTGAAAACCGGCATTTTCTGGAATTATCTGGAACACAATGATAACCCTTCCAGACTTTGGCCCGAAATACCTTTTCCCTGTGAGCGTTTATATCGTATTTATAATAACGGTTATTTATATTTAGTACGGATCTATAAAAAACAGATCATAGTAGAATTTTCGCATATCCTTACTGACGGTAGCGGCGCAATGGAGTTTTTAAAAACCTTGGTAACGCACTATTTAATTTTAGCAGGTAAATTATTAACAGTTCCTGAAGGCATTATGAATATTCATGAGCCGCCTGCTGAAGAAGAATTTCAGGATGCTTTTTTAAGGGTTATGGATTTAGAAAAAGAACGAATAAAAAAAAGCACCGGTCAGCGTACCTTATTTAATAAAAGTAGTGTTTTCAAAATACGTGACAAATTTCTTCCCCTTGGTGAATACCATGTTATTACCGGTATTATTCCCCTTGATGATTTAAAATCTATTGCAAAACGTTATCAGGTAAAAATCACGGAACTGCTGGGTGCATTGTATATTGAAGCCCTTATTCACATTCAGCATGAACAGGTCAAAAATAAATCAAAACACAAACCGATTGGCCTGGAGATACCGGTAAATATGCGGAGTCTATATCCTATAAAATCCATGCGGAATTTCTCTTTGTTTGTTGTTCCCCGCACTGATCCGACACAGATCTATACATTTGAAGACATTATCCACTTACTAAAATCCTATATGAAAACCCATATTACCAAAGATCATTTATTTCCCATGGTAAGAGATAATTGTGCGTTGGGTGAAAATAAATTTCTTAAATATACTCCGGTAAATATTAAAAACTTTGTTATCCGGTATTTATCCAATACTCAGGGACATTCTCAGTTTTCAGGAATTATATCAAATCTGGGTCCTATTCAATTAGCGGATGAACTTAAGGAACATGTCGATGAAGTCGGCGTGTTGCTGGGTCGCTCATACCATAGTCTCACTGGATGTGCTGTCTTGGGATATAAACAAAATATACACATCAGTTTTGGGCGTGTTAATAAGAAACCGCTCATTGAAAAACATATGTTCCGACGCCTTGTAGAACTTGGCGCACATGTCAAAATTAGAAGTAATTGAGGTGAAATATGTCGTATTGCGTACATTGTGGGGTTAAACTTGCAGATTATCATGAAACCTGTCCTTTATGCCATACCAAGGTCCTAAATCCTAATGCTAAAATTGACCCTCAAACACGGGATTATCCTAAATATCGCGAACATCTCTCCGAGAAAAATACAAACCATATGAGACGCTTGTTGGCCGGCACTATTTTAACCTTAGTGTTTTCTATGAATATTGTTCTCCTGCTTCTGATTAATCTTATTGTAAATCATCAATTCAGCTGGTCTTTGATTCCGACTGTAAGTCTGATTTATGTATGGTTTACGGTTGCTTATCCATTTCTTCGAGTCAGGAACAGTCTTTTCCGTTTGTATACATATGATTCCTTTGCCACTGCTGTTTTTCTTCCTATTCTGAATTTTATCATTTCGGGAGATGTGAGCTGGGCAAAATTTGCCTCTGCCGGAGTAATATTTGTATGGATCATTATGGGCGGAATCTTTATTTCCGAACGGGTTAAAAAATGGATTCCCGTGATAGCATATTATATCCTTGTGTCTTTATTGTTTACAGCGCTGTTTGCTTTCATACTCACCAATAATGCGATCATTATCGGCCTTGTTCTACCAATATACCTGGCTGTGTTATTTTTTACACTGCTTTCATTTTTTACAATTAAAGCAACCGTTTTTGATATTTACAAATTTTTCACGATTCTTTTCATTAATGCATCATTCCTTTTTGTTGTCATTGATTTAATCCTCAATCATTATTTTACTCAATCATACTCTTTGACTTGGTCGCTTATTGTTATTTCCACATTAATCCCTCTCTCTCTTACGGCCTTGATACTGCGTAATATAAAAAAGCTCCGCAGTTTTATCGCGAAAAAGTTTCATCGCTAATTATTGTACACTTACCAAAAAAGGATAATATGCAACTAGGATTTATTGGTTTAAAATATTCCGGGAAAAGCACACTGTTTGAATTGCTCACACAAGGTAAATATGAAGTTGTTCGTTCCGGTATGGCAGAATATCATCGCGGCCAGGTTATATTGCCGGATGAACGTATTGCTAAACTTTCTGATATTTATCGACCCAAAAAAACTACTTTTGCGCATTTTGACTGTATTGATGTAATGGGTATTCCTGCCAGCATGCGCAGCGATCAGGCCGCAAAATATCTCGAGGCCGTACGGCAGACGGATAGCCTTGTGGCAGTTATTCAGGTATTTGATGGTTATAATAGCGAAGGAAAACCCTTTAAAATTGATCCGGTGGCAAATTTAAAACATCTTGAAGATGATTTGATATTTGCGGATTTGCTGGTGGCGGAAACAAGGTTGGATAAAATGCGGCATTTGAAAGCCCGTTCTGCACCGCAGTTCAATCAAAAAGAACTGGATATTCTGGAAAAATGCAAGGCTGCACTGGATACAAATACTCCTTTGCGTGATATCGATATTTCATTAGATGAAGACATGATAATTCGCGGATTTCAATTCCTTTCACAAAAACCCTTGATGGCAGTATTAAATTGCGATGAAGCTCACTATGCTGAACGTGAACATTATGAAACAAAATTTAAAAATGCATTCCCTTTAATACCTGTAACATCTGCCTCGGCATTGGCTGAAAAAGAAATCCAGGAACTTGATGAGGATGAACGTGAACTTTTCATGGAAGAATTGGGTATTGATGAACCGGCAATTAATCATATTATCACAACTTCATATGCTGCTATTGGACTTATTAGTTTCTTCACGGTCGGTGAAGATGAGGTAAAGGCATGGACTATTGCTTCGAATGCTTTGGCACCGGAAGCTGCCGGTGCAATACACAGTGATTTACAAAAAGGATTTATCCGCGCAGAAGTTGTAAGCTATGATGATTTTATGCAAGAAAACGGCATGGCAGAAGCTAAAGCAAAGGGATTGGTTCGTCTTGAAGGTAAAGACTACATTGTAAAAGACGGTGATATTCTAAATATTCGTTTTAATATTTAATCAGATACGTTTAGTTTAGATGTTGAATCCAGCTTTCAATAAACAACTGAGAATAGGAAGAGAAAGAAGCGAGAAAAATTGGTATTATGTTCTCAACTTTTCAATCCTAAACTTTTAGTAAACAGTAAGCCATATTTAGCAGGCATCTGGCCTATCAATTAATGATGAATAAAAAAAAGGGGAGCAATTAACTCCCCTTTCCATTAACTAGAATATAATAGATATAACCCGTTGTGTGAGACACAAATTAAGTTGCAAATTATCAAAATACCCATGAATAATGTCATCTCGACTAAGTCCGCCGAAATAGAATGAAGGCGGGCGCATGGAGAGATCTCAAAATAATCAAATTAAGTTAAAGATTGTTCTTTTCTTTAATTTCCGTAAAATAATTTGAGATTTCTCCACTTG
>JAUXEL010000135.1 GCA_030620575.1 Fidelibacterota bacterium | reverse complement strand
CCGACAGAACAGATGGAATATGACCGTGATCACCATATTTCTACGCATTATCAAACGCGTTCGTTACCGATTCCTTTATTTGAATCCTATTTTCTGTTAAAAACACCATCTGACTATAGTTTATTTGGTTTTGACCCGAAAATTACCGGCGATTGGGCATATAACCTGATGTTTAAATGGGAAGCCGGGAGTATTACAACATACAGTCAAACCAACGATCCGTATGTAAGAGATAATGTTCGCTGGAAAGATTACTACATGACAGATCTGAAGATCTCCAAAAAAGTTAACATTAAACCGGTAAGTATTTCATTGTTCCTTGATATTAACAATGTTCTAAATACCAAACGCTTAAGTTATGCCGGGTTCTCTGATATCTATGATCGCTATGATTACCTGAATTCACTGCACTTTAGCGATGAAGATGGAATTGAACAAGGATCAGATAAAATTGGCGATGTCCGAAAAGAAGAAGTAAATTATACGCCGATTATCAGTATAAATAATTTAAGTACATACCCCAGAGTCGGTAATGAGTTGGCATTGTATTATGATAATGCGACAGAGGCCTACTTTACCTGGGATGGCAATGCCTTTGTTTCAGCGGAACAAGCATATGTTGATCAAGTACACAAAGATAAAGCCTATATTAATATGCCGGATATTGAAAGCTTTACATTCTTGAATCCACGTAAGATCACCTTTGGGTTAACACTTAATTTTTAATGGTTTGAGGAATATATGATGAGATCGAAAATATCGACAATGAAAATATTAACAACACTGACAGCACTTATTCTGTTGACGTCTGTTACCATGGGTCAATCATATATTGATCCGGGTGTGCAGAAATGGATCAATGTTGGCTCCTTGCAATCCAATTTTACAGCCGGAGGTGTAGAACGCGCCTGGAATAACGTATTTTATGAAGGAATGCGATGGCCGGCATGGTACTCGTATACCGATAATCATGTTATTGACAGGCAATGGTTGGTATGTAAAAATTATACTCCGCCGGGTGTTGCCGAGGCGCTTGATTATCTCGGTATATATTTCACACCCAGTAGTGTAAATCCGGATTACGGATTTCCGATGGAATTATCGCAGACAGCTCAATTTGAAACACCAATGGTAGAGGTCGATTTTAATCAAAAGATAGAAGAAGATTATATCGATGACTATCATAGTACCGATGTAAGCTACGACCGGAAACTTGTTAATGTATTTAACACCTATTTGGGTATTGAATACAAACGAACTGTATACGCATTTAGTCAACAATATCATGATAATTACTTCATCACGGAGTATATCCTGAAAAATACTGGAAACACGGATTATGATGAAGAGATCGAACTGCCAAACAATCATATTGACAGTCTGCTTTTTGGAATGATGCCGCGTTATGCGACCAGCCGTGAAGCCGGATATGTTGTTAGTGCGCAGATGACCTGGGGAAAAGACCAATGGGTCTCATTTATGGATCTGGATGATGTTGCTACCAGCAATCCGGACAGCCTGATATGTTTTTGGACATGGTTTGGACAAAATTCAGATATTTCATCCGCATGGGATCACATGGGTGGACCCGATGGCGGAAAAGGCACCCTGTTTAACAGTAGAGCCGGTCGCCTTACTTCACCGCAATTTGCCGGAATGGCGTTTTTACATGCCGATAAATCCGCAACGGATAAATCGAATGATCTCAATCAACCAATTACTTTAGGATGGCATGGCGGTGATAGTTACCCTTCTGTCTATGGAAAAAATGTGAGCGGCTCAGAAGATCTATATAATATGTTGACCTGGTCCAGCTCCTATTCAGATGCTGAAACCGGTTTTGGTGCCGGTGATACCATTCCGATGGTGGGTATTGACCCGCTGCGGAAACCTTACGGAAATGAAAAACCGCAAGCTGATTTTGCCACAAACAAGAAAAATGACGGTGGCGGCGCCGCCGCATTATTTGCATTTGGCCCCTATGACCTCGCGTTTGGTGACAGTATCCGTATCGTTTGGGTTGAAGCTGTCAGCGGGATAAACCGCAAAAAATGCGTTGAAGTCGGTGAAAATTGGTTGGCAAGTACAAATCTTATTTTACCAAGCGGAGCTGCAACAACAAACCGCGATGAATATAAAAACGAATGGCTTTACACCGGCCGTGATTCGTTATTTCAAACCTTTAAACGTGCGCGCAGCAATTTCAGAAACGATCTTGTTGTTCCCGAACCCCTGCAACCACCGGAAGTTTTCCGCGTAAACTCAGAAGGTGACAATATTCACCTGAGCTGGGAACCCAGCCCCTCTGAGATTGACGAAAACTTCGGCGGATATCGTATTTATAGCGCTATGGGTTCGGTTGATTCATTTTATCATGAAATCTACGCATGTGGCGCAGGAACCGGCAATCCACTTATTTATGATTATAAAGACCGGGGCGCTATTCGGGGATTCTCTTACTATTATTACATCACCACTTTTTCAGACGGTAGCCTGAATCGGGATCCAAGTCTGAATCCTATCGGTGAACTTGAAAGCAGCAGATCCTATACACAAACAAAACGGGCAGCATATCTGCGCCGTCCGCAAGGTCAGGATTTGGATGATATCCGAATTGTACCCAACCCCTATAACTTAAAAGCTGATTCACGCAGTCCAAATGCAACGCAGCTTCAATTCCCGGGTTCAGACGGATATGATAAAATTATGTTTTATAATATCCCCGGAAAATGTGTATTAAGAATATACTCTGAACGCGGTGATTTGATTGAAAGCATCGAACACGAGGATGGAAGCGGTGATGAAGCATGGAAAATGACTACATCCAGCGGGCAAATTGCCGTTAGCGGTGTTTATATACTTTATGTAGAAGTAACAGAAAATATTTATGTTGATGGTGACCCCACAAAAGATTTAGTATTTAATGAAGGGGAATCAGTATATAAAAAGTTTATAATTATTAGATAAAATGAAAGGATGTAAAATGAAGAAGACATTTATTAGTCTTAGTATGATGTTAATTGTTATCCTGGCATTAACAGGGTGTTATGAATGGCCGGATTCGATTTGGAATCCTGATGATACCGGACGTACTGTACCCACCATTACCGGGGTTGACAAGACCACTCTGTTGGGCGGTATAGACCAATTAACCATCACCGGAAGCGGTTTTGGAACGGTTGCAAATGAATTACTTATATATTTTAAGAAAGGAACAACCGTAGGCTGGGGAAGAACATTAAGTATTACGGATACACAAGTTATAGTAGAAGCGCCTGACGTAACTTCCGATTCACTCGAAATTTGGATTGATCTTCGCGGATGCTTTGAATATGCAAAATTTACAAGTAGTTTGATTACCATTGAACCTGGCATGAAATCACTGCCGATTATTACTTCAAAGCCTATAAATCAGGTTGCCGTAAATGAAAACGGCGATATCATCATTGCACTTGGAAGCAGTAAAGATATGTTTTCCGTTACGGTGGATGATTCTATTACCATCATTCCGGACGTTTCTTTTTCAAACAGCTTAAATGTATTAAGTATGAGAACAAAAGGAAGCGATATCTATTACACACTCCGTGAATATATTGTAAAATATGATGGCGCATTAGATAGAAATAAAGTAAATGCTGTTAAAAAGAATCTCAATGATTTTGCTTTTGCAAATAACAATAAGATTTATCTTGTTGCTTCCAATTATATTTATTCAACGGATCATGATATGAGTAATTCTGCCGAAGCAGTAATTGATACCAACTATAACTATACAAAATGCGAAGTATATGACGGCAATCTATATGTTACAAGTACCTATGTCGGTAGTGATACATTGCGAACCAACGAAAAAGCTATTATGACATATCCTATCAATACAGACGGATCGCTTGGAACAGGTACAATGCTTATTAACTGGACAGCCGACTTTGCCGGATCGATCATTAAAGGCTTAACCTTTGATGCTAACGGTACGATGTATGTCGCGACCAATACCAGTACACCTATCTATGTATTTGAACCGGTTGCCGGAAGCTATGCGGACGGTAACATCAGTTTATTGTATCCGGTACTTTTAGATCAGGCTATCATAAGTATGCGCTGGGATAGCGGTGACTATATGGCTTTTATTGCGGAAGATGCCGGCGGTGTAAGGACAGTTTACCGTCTAAATATGATTGAAACGGCATCAGCAAACTATATACCGTAAAAAATAAGAGCACAAAAAATATTTGCATTTATTAATTGAATGTATTAAAATGCAATATTAAATGTAAACAACAGGAAAATTTAATTAAAAAGGAGTAAAACATGAAAAAAATGTTAGCTGTTATGCTGGTACTCTGCGCTACAGTTGCATTTGCCGGAACACCTGGTTATTATTTCGGTGAATTAATGTACAACTTTAGTGGTGCAGACAGTGCTTTAGTGTCTTACACACTGTTAGATGGAACAGATGGTGGTAATCAAACTTCGCCGCATGGTGTTGTTGTGGATCCGGACGGAAAAATGTGGATTGGTTTCTATTATGGATACAGTAACCAATTTGAAACTACCGCCGGCGACACAATTAGATTACGCGGATTACATTGCTTTATGCCTGATGGCACACCCGCAACATTCTCACCCAT
>JAUXEL010000073.1 GCA_030620575.1 Fidelibacterota bacterium | reverse complement strand
GACTGTCGAAAAATCACAACACAATTAAGTAATTATTTCTTTGAGACTTAGAGTCTTGGTGGCCTAAATTATTGAGAGAACATTCGGATCAAGAAAAATGGTTGCAGCTAGTTCAAAACTGACCTTAAGTTTTGATAAATTTTTTTTAGCTTTATCAGGATTCCACTCAAAATTGTAATTCAAATTCAATCCCGTTTAAATGATATGACAATATTAGAAAAAACAATCAAGTAGTCAATGAAAAATGTAAATTTAGCAAGGAATTGTATCTATTTATGAAATATTTATTGCATACCTCATGCATTCTTTGTATAATAATGTTAACGTTAACATTAAAGTAATCATTTTTAATTTTGTGGGTCAATAATTTGTTTGGCGGAGAAATAATGCACCGTTTTTTCCATCCTCTAACCAGGAATATGTAAAAAAAGAGGGTAACTATTGAATTATAATAGGGAGATATCGTGTCAAAACGTGTTACAGCGAAACAAGTTGCCGAAGAATTAAATATTTCAATTATGACAGTGTCGCGAGCTCTTAGTGGTTCACCAAATGTTGACCATAGAACCAAGGAGAAGGTAATAGAAACGGCCAGAAGACTCGGTTATGTACCGAATCAGATAGCTAAAAGCCTTGCCTTGCAAAAAACAGACACAATAGGGGTCGTAGTTCCGGAGATTACCCATTCATTTTTTCCGGAAGCTATAAGGGGTATTGAGAAAGTGACCTACAGTGCAGGGTATCATTTAATTCTGACCCATTCGGCAGAAAATGCTGAGCGGGAAATGGATGCACTAAAAACCCTTGCTGCGAAGAGGGTTGATGGAATTCTAATATCAACGGCAGAATCGGTAACAGACTATGATATATATTCAGATATTATGAATTTAAAAATCCCGACTGTGTTTTATGACCGGTGTGTAATGGGTATTGGAGCAAGTTGTGTATGTGTGAATGATAAACATGGTGCGAAAAAGATTACCGAACATCTCATAGAACATAAATATAAAAAAATTGCCCATCTTTGTGGCCCTTTGTCAGTATCAATTGGAAGATTACGACTTGCGGGTTATAAAAAAGCCTTGCAGGATCATAATTTAGTGTTTTCTGAGGACTATGTAGTTGAATCCGGCTTTCATGAAGATGGTGGTTTCAGAGCTATGGATAAATTATTGGATTTGCCTGAAAAGAAAAGACCAAGAGCGGTATTTGCTGTAAATGATCCGGCTGCATTTGGTGCAATGAAAGCCATCTTTAAAAGAGGATTATCAATACCTCAGGATATTGCAATTGTTGGTTTTTCTGATGATATCAGAGCTGAGCTTTTACCGGTACCATTAACTACTATCCGCCAACCGGCCTTCGAGGTAGGCAAAAAAGCAGTTGAAAAACTTATTGGTCATATTGAAAATGAGGAAGAAAAGATAGATAAGATTGTTATTGACACAGAAATTATCATCCGCAAATCGTGCGGGTGTAATTAGAATTTTGAACTATAGAATTGAAGAATAAATTGAATATTAAGCTTGACTTTTCGTTACCAGTAAATTACATTAATGTTAACGTTAACATGGAAACTCTGTTTAGGTGATTCTTCCTCAGTGGTTGTCTGTCGCATACAGTTAATAATCGTATGTAACCGGTGGACATATCTAATGGTCGAAATGTGTACGGGTTTTATTCATTTCGCCTCTAATTCAATTTATTCAGTTAATGCAGATTTTTTAACCGGTAATTGATAGGGAGGAAATCTTGAGACAACTAACCATTTCTTTACTTTTTTTAATACTTATCATCTCCATCTCCTGTACTAAATCTAATGATGAATTTTCCGGCTCTTCTCTTGGAAATATTTGGAAAAACAATCCGCCACAAATTCTAACCGCGGATGAAGTACAAATGGAAATTCAGGAGAAGATAAAGAGGCTGAATAAGTTTCTAATAACTCACCAATTGGATGGTATCTTATTAACACAAGTGCGTAATTTTTATTGGATCACCGCTGGTACGGCGAATAATCAAATTGTGCTCAATAAGGATGTCGGAGCCGCTTCACTTTTACTTATGAAAGATGGAACCAAATATGTTATTTGCAACACCATCGAAGCAGGTCGTCTTATGGATGAAGGGTTAAAAGACCTGGGATATGAGTTAAAAATCTATAATTGGTTTGAGGCTAATCCAACAAAGGATGTTAGAGGAAAAATTATTAAGCAAATCGCAGGCGATGGAAGAATTGGCAGTGATATTAATTTTCCGGGAACTGTAAATATCGCGGGAAAGTTTAAACAAATTAGATATAGTCTGACAGATACTGAGATTAAACGGTACCGGTGGCTGGGAGAGCAGGTTACGGAGGCGGTGAGCGATGTATGTTATGCTTTAAAACCAGGGATGGATGAATACCAAATCGAATCGATAACCGCCGGCGAATTAAGATCAAGAGGCATTCTATCCACGGTCCTTCTCATCGGTGTAGATGAACGGATCTACAAATACCGACATGCATTACCCGGTGGGGCTAAGCTAAAAAAATATGCGATGATAAACGTTGTGGCGGAAAAATGGGGAATGCCCATTGCGGTTACACGTTTTGTTCACTTCGGACCTTTACCTGAGGATTTAGAGTTAAAAATCAAAAGAACCGCCTGGGTTAATGCCAAATATCAGGAAGCTACTGTTCCGGGGAAATCTTGTGCGGCTATATTCGATGAATGCCGTTCGTGGTATGCTAAGGCCGGTGTGCCTGAAGAATGGCGAAAACATCACCAGGGAGGAGCAATTGGTTATGATGATCGGGATTATGTTATTTATCCCGGAATAGAAGATGTCGTACAGGATAAACAAGCTTTTGCCTGGAATCCAACGATCACCGGCGCAAAAGTAGAAGATACAATAATTGCCTTTGAGGATCACATCGAAGTTATTACTCAATCCGGGGATTGGCCAATGATTATTGTAGACCTGGACGGAAAGACATATCCACAACCCGGAATACTCATTAGAGATCCTCAGACCGGCAATATTATTCCTCAGGAAAAAATAATAGTTTCGGAAACGAAATAGTAACCATGATCAATCTAAAATCCTAATTGAAAATGCGCCGCGCCGGCAAGAAGGAGCTGGTCCAAATATTTTCGGAAACGGAGGATTTGGCGTTGAGTTGGGAAATTTTATCAATCCGGCCATCCAGGTGGGTGATAGTGTTTTTATCCGCTTTACCTGTAATGAAACCGGTGAACAGGGAACGCTGACTGATTCGATTACCAGTATTCCCTGGGTGCGGTTTTTAGGTCATTTATATCTGGAACCAAAGGATCTTCCCCTGCCCCCTCAGAACCTTCAGATTAATATTATTGAGAACATTTCAAATACAATCAGCTGGGAACATCAGCAGGGGATGACATATTCTGTTTATCGGCGAATACTGAGTGATACCTTATCCAACGGGAAAACCCGTAACCTGTATTACCGTGTTGCGGATGGATTAGTAGACACGGGTTATGTAGATACTGATATAAATGACGGAGAATATTACGGTTACATTCTATATAGATTCACGCCTCGAAACCGGCAGGCGCCTATCAGGTAAATTTTGAAGCCTTCGGTTTAGCAAGCGGTGTGTTATTATTTTAACTTTGACTCGTGAGGAGACCAGCTGTATGAATTTTAATCGTCGTACTTTTCTTAAAGCTTTATCTTTTGCCAGCCTGAATCCTCTAACATTATTAAAATTCAGTAAAACAGCGGCGGCTCAGGATACTGAATCTCTGATAAAAGACAAACTCGAGAGATTACTGAAGACAGTACCTGAACCTATAATTCCGTCACGCCCCGATTTAATCGCCATGTATAAAAAATGCTGGCAAATCGGGATGAATAAAACGGAGAAGGGCACGCCGGAAAACGGATTTGTTGAACAATATGTTGATGCTGCTTTTGACAGGCGCATTTTTCAATGGGACACCTGCTTTTCCGTTACCTGGGCCAAATATTCCCAGGGAGCCCTGCCGAATATAGTAAGTCTTGATAATTTCTACCGCAAACAGCACGAAGATGGCGCCATTGCCGGGGTGATTCGCAAATCCGACGGGACCGACGACCAGGGTACGGATACTTGCTGGTTCACGCGCAATAATCTCTTTTCCTGGATTGAATATGAATATTATTGCCACACGGGCGACGCTTCACGTATTCCAATTATACTACCCATTTTAAAGAAATATTCCAACTGGGTGCGGCAAAACCGCCGTCATCCTAACGGACATTATTGGTGGTCGGGCTGGGGAAGCGGTATGGATAACTCGCCGCGCAGTATTGCCAATAAACCTTATCCGCCGCACAGTTGGATTGATTATGACGCCATTGAAGCTATGTCGGCTTATTATTTAGTAAAATTAGCCCGCGTGGTTGGCGATAAAAAAATTGAACAAGAATTTCAGGCTCTTTATGAAAAACTTGAACAACTGATAAACTCTACCATGTGGTGCGAAAAAGACGGCATTTATTGGGATTTAGATAAAGATGATTCATTCTTAAAAGTTAAGACTGTAGCTTCATTCTGGCCTCTTTGGGCGCGTATAACGAATGCTAATCAAGTTGAAAAATTAGTGTCGCATCTAAATGATATAAACTCTTTCAATCGAACGCACCGTGTGCCGACCCTGGCTGCCGACCATCCCAAATATGTAAAGACCGGTCACTACTGGCTGGGCAGTGTCTGGGCGCCTACCAACCACATGATTATCAAAGGATTAGCGGCTAATGACTGTTATCAATTAGCCAGGGAAATCGTTTGCAATCATTTAAATAATATGGCGGCGGTTTTCAAAGAAACAGGCACGGTTTGGGAAAATTATTCTCCGGAATCCGTTGAACCGGGCAACCTGGCAAAAGCTGATTTTGTCGGCTGGTCGGCTGTGGGGCCTATCGCTCAATTAATTGAAAATTATATCGGCATTACATTGAACGTTCCGGCAAACACTATTTATTGGAATTTACTTTCTACAGAGATGTTGGGAGTTCGAAATATTAATTTTAATAATTCTCTTGTTGAAATATATTGTGATGAAAGAAAATCATTGGAAGCCCCTGTTAATATTACAGTGCAAACAACAAAGCCGTTCGAACTTCGAATTAACACCGGGGGAAAAATCGTATCACAAAAAATTGAACCGGGAAAACAAAAGTTCACTATATAAAATAAAAGGATTATATAATGAAATCGCGCCATGCTTACTTTTTGTTGTTTTTATTGTCCAACTTTATTGCTTATCCGGGCTTTGCTCAGAATAATAAACCGTTTTTATCCAACCTTTCAGCCACTAAAGATTCTCCTTTATATACGACTTATGCGGCTGCGATGGAAAGATCAGAGTTTACCCTGGATGAAGGATTCCATTTTATGTTTTATGATCCGCAACGGGGTGTTGATTTTACAACCGATACGGCAGGCGATTGGGCTCTGGCTTTTAAACGCGGTGCCGAGTATGTGTATGAACTTAAAAATATGTTCAAAGAGCCGGTTATTTCCGTATCTTATCCTGACATGGTTAAATACGAATATTATCCTTTTGAAGATGTTAAGGTTAACATTACCTTTTTAGTTTACAGCTCGCGCATTGCTATTCAGGATATTACGTTTACCAATACCGGATCTGCCGCTGCAGAATTTCAAATGTATTCTTTTTTAAAAAATGATTATCGTGTTTTTAACGACATCGAATTTAATAAAGAAAAGAAAGAGATTTCTTTTACGCACGAAGAATTTCCGGACGGCTGGACACTGGAGCATAAAATGCCTTACGTTGATAAAGTGTATAATGTCTTTATGCTATCTGAAGCGCCTGAGCGCATGACAAGTTTTCGCGGCTATAAATGGGGCAATGTAAACATCCCCCATCAGGTCAATTTGCATAAGGATAAAGCTTACATTGTCTGGGGTAAAATGAGTCATGAAAACAGTATACGATGCCGGCATCATCAGCCAAAACCCAGGCTAATGGCTATACTAAACAATGACCGCAGTAAACTACTCACCGAAAGCGCCCCGCGCTGGGGCAGTGCCGATCTAAATATTACTTCTTACGGATATTACGGAATTGAACTGGGTCATTTTGCAGGTTTAAAAAAAGATAATGATTACACCATAAAACTAATATGCCCGGAAACCGCTGAAACTGCTGTCATCAATGGTAAGATCGGCGATCTGCAAAAAGAAGATTTACAAAGAAAAGACATCACTTATACCAAAAGTAGTTTACCGACTACGCCCACTAATTTCAGAAAAGATGTTTGGGGCAGCGGTACGGAAATTCGCCTTTACTGGGACAAGATGCAAGATATGCGTTTTAATGTCTACCGCCGGGATTACCGTAAAAACGCTGTTTATGAGCTGATTGCTGAAAATATTAAACAAAAATTTTATACGGATAAAAACATTTCCGGCGATAAAATTTACGGTTATGTGGTAACAGCTGTTGACGGGCAGAATCGCATGAGTATGCACAGCGAGGAATTAAGCAATATTTTTGGTAGTGATTTTATTACGGATATGAAGTATCCGGATCAGATTAAAACTGATGTCAAAGATGTGGCACGCGTCATCGCCATGCAAAAAACCGTAATCTTAGATCCGGGAGAAAGCAAACATTTTAGAATCATACGGGGTTTTGCAAGGGATGACCAGGATTTGACTGAAATTGCTAAGCAAGCCCGGAATTTGTTTACCGAAAACCTGGACAAATATGTAGAAGACAATGAAAAATTATATATAAAAATCCCGGAGTATTCTTTCGAAGATCCGGATAAAGAAATGTTATACTGGAGTGCATGGACATTAATGCGCCAGGTGATGCTGCCGCCGGAAGAAAAAAGCAGTTATAATTATTATGTTTTTTCACGCGAGCCAACCTGGGGTTGGGGACATGGCGGGCAGGTGTTTCATGAGAGTTTGACCATGCATGCATATGCCTATATGGATCCTGTCAGCGCGATGAATTCACAGCGGGTATATAGTGAACGGCAGTACGAAAGTGGATATATAAATTATCGTACCGGATCATTTTTGGACGAGATTATTGAATATAAGGGTGAGCTAACATCATCCGCACCATGGTATGCCTGGCAGAACTGGGAAGTATATAAAATCACAAAGGACAAAGATTTTTTGGAAGAGATGTATGAATCCAGTAAAAAATTCTACAATTTCTATGTCTCAAACCGCGACAAAGATGATGACGGATTATGCGAATGGGGTGGACATGCCGTTTTGGAATGTGTACGCGACGGGCGGGTAGCTGTTTGGGATGAGGTCGGCTGGCCGTCTAATTTTGAAGCGGTTGACCTGAATACCATGCTGGTTAAGGAAGCGAATGCATTGGCAGGCATGGCTGAAGAGCTGGGGAAAACCGATGAAGCAAAAGAATGGCGGAAAGATGCAGAAAACCGTACGGAACTGATCAATAAAACCTTTTGGGATGATCAAACCGGTTTTTATTATCAGGTCGATAAAGAAGATCACGACTTTACGTTTAAAAAGGAAAACGATTTAAAGCGGCAGGAAATAATCGGTTTTTTACCCATGTGGGCCGGGATCGCACCTGTAGAACGAGCGGAGCAATTGGTAAAAGTGCTCACCGATACATCAAAATTCTGGCGAAAATATGGCGTACCCTCGCTGGCTGCAGATGATTCATACTACAACCCAAAGGGATCCGGATGCAGGCACGCTGGCGAAATCCGGAAACCGGTAAGCCTGAACTGGTACACACATTGAATGGTTCAGGACTCGCCGTCGGCAGAACGTTGATTGCCATCATGGAGAACTACCAGCAGGCCGATGGCAGTATCCGTGTTCCTGAAGTCCTGCAACCTTACCTTCATGGCATGACTGAAATTCGGTGCTGAGCCGCTATACTTTGCCGGAACAAAACGGATTTCGGTATCTCGATGAAATTGTTCGTAAAATTAATGTTGGCGGTACTGGTTGTGGCCTTTTTGTTACCCTTTACTGTGTTAAAGGATAACGAGGGTAAAACCT